>JAFTRQ010000055.1 GCA_017462125.1 Clostridia bacterium
GACGGAATACCATCCCATACCATTCTGAGGCGCGGAACAATTTGCGTGGGAGCGTGCTTTGAAAAATCTTGTTCGTAATCCGAAAGCAATCTCATATGAACCTTACGTACAGCATTCAGATCCTTACTTTCGATATAACGGTTCACTGCCGCCGGCATACCGCCAACGTAATAATACGTCTTCAGGGCATCCACATACTTATCCTTGAAGGCACCGATCATAGAAAAATCTTTTGCCTTTATCAATGTAAGCAATGGCTCCTGCTCGGTTGCATCCAAAAATTCGGTAAAGGACAATGGGAATAGTTCCATACTGTCTACCTTGCCGACAGGAAATGACGTTCCTGCATGAAGTGCGATTCCAAGAAGAGATCCAGCAGCCAAAATATGATACTGATGACGTTCATCTTCGGTAAAATACTTGAGAGACTGCAATGCTTCGGGAACCTCCTGCACCTCATCCAATATGATGAGTGTGCTTTCGGGATCAATCATAACTCCGGACTCAATTGAGAGTCCCGCTATAATTCGATCGGTCGAAAAGTCCCCCGAAAAGAGTGATTTCATTCTCTCATTTCTATCGAAGTTGATATACGCCGTCGTTTGATAATATTGCCTACCAAACTCCTTCATCAGCCACGTTTTACCTACTTGTCTTGCCCCTTTGATAATAAGCGGCAATCTATGCGGATCATCCTTCCATTCAACCAATGCTTGCATTGCTGTTCTTTTCATGTGATCACCTCGCTATTTGTTTATTCTATACTATTATACCTCATCTTATACAGAAAGTCAAGGGACTTTTTGTATTGTTTCACATTTTTTAGTTTGACTTTCTGCATTTGAGGGGTGACGGGAGGTTATTTCACCTCCCGTTTTTGTCTTAACCGCCATTTGCAGACTCGACCAACTCTATATCAAAGTGTGAGTCGGTGATGATTTTAAGGTATTTACTCAATACCTTTTGGATTTTCTTCTTTGTCATTCGGCGGTCTCTCCAACGCATTTCCCACGGGTAACAAGGAGTGTACATAATGTATTTGCATCCGTCAAAGTCATCGCACACATAGAAGAATATCTTCTCCTTCTGTTCGATAACCTCGCTCAACATTCCCGCAATACCGCAGGTAAAATCTCCGTATTCGATGTAATCCTCAACCGTTGGCTCGGTTATTTCGTTTTCCTCAAACTCCCTTCTTACGTGTTCCAAAATAGACGGAGCGCGTGAAAGTAATTTTACAATCCTTTCTGGAGAATTGAATTCCAAGCCGTGAAGGTTGACGCCATACCCGTAATCGTGCCAAGTGTGATATGCCATTATTCCGCCTCCTTCCACGTTACGCAATCTCTGCAACAACTAAAGTTGTTTTTCACGTCCTCGGTAAGCTCGTCCGAGCGACCGGATGCGATATACAGCTGGTAGAGGGTTGCGCTTCTGATGAGGCAATTGTTTTTATGTAAGCAGTTTTTGCAGGATTTTTCAGTTGTCTTATCCATTTTGTTCTCCTTTGCTCACCGCGGGAAGGTGGTCTAAAATGTCTCTCTTGATTTCTTCAAGGCTACTGAGCACGTCGTCGATAGCGTTCAGTACGTCATCGTCCACGATGTTGTCGGTTATTATACCGAGATCTACGGCAATGCCGGGCACATCGCGTCCGTATGGGTAATAGATGCCACCATACTCGATCCAGTTGTTGTTTTCAAGCACGAGGTCACCTGCGTTAAGCAACTCCTTCAAGTGCTTATCATCACGAATGTAACCTCGCATAGCTTCTGAAAAATATCCACCGTTCCCTTTGTCCTTAGCGTAGGCAATCTGCTCGCCGCTTCTGTCAAAAAGCGAAGCACACACGTCGCCCATCGCACCAATCTCAATGTCGAGATCCTCGCTGAGCTTGATGTAAGCATACCAACCTCCGTGCCAAAGGCAATTGAGCTTGTTCGGTTCGAACTGCTCAGGAGAAAAATCAAGCTCCACGCCAAGCGCATTTGCTTTATCAAAAAGCTTACGACACTTGTTCTTGTATTTCCGTTTCGTCATAGCTTTCCTCTCTCCTTTGCGATTTGTAGAAGCTTTTCAGCCTGCTTATGCTCCGCAACGAGTATGTGAGCAACCTCGGCAACCGCTTCCGCATATTCCTCGATATATAGTTTCTTGCCTTCAAGCTCCTTTTTGATCATACCGGAAGCGCGGTAATCATTGACGACGTTTCTTCTGACCTGCTCGGACATCTCCCAGCACTCGATCTGCTCGGCAATATCCTTGCGGTGCTCCATAATGAGTCCGATGTTATACATCTGCTCGATAAAATCCTTAGCAAGAGGCATATCGTACTCCTCGATATAGACGATAAATAGGCGCGTGGAACAATTGCCTGCCTCGAAACGGTATTCGTACTCCTGCATCTCGGTGTAGTCCTCATCCGCCTCCCAACGAGCAAGACACCCGTTGAGCTTTGAGACGAGGAGCGTTCTCCTCATTTCAAACTCGGCTGCTTCAAAGCTCGTGAAAATGCGCTCGCTTCTGTAGTGGTTGTCATCCTCAGCAAATTCCTCTACCAAGGAATAGACCTTTATCGTGGGATAAGAGTCATACTGCTCCCGCGTCGTAACGAGCATTTCGGGTGCCATAATGATACCATCAAGGCAAAGCTTATCCAGCTTGCCGCACATAGACTCAATATCCTCTCTGTCCTGCTTCAAGATCGGAGGATGGAAATCGCAATAGATATCCGGCTCTTCGTTCGCGGTTTCACGGTCGCTTCCCGTTCTGATCTCGGTGATCGTACCGAGTAAACCACGGTAATTGCTTGATACTGCGTATACTTCTTCGCCAACTATGTAGACTTTGCCTTCATACTCGAAGACGTCGCCTTTGTTTTTATAAATCATAATTATTCCCTTTCTGCCACTCAGGCTTGAATTGCAAATAGTGTTCTCGGATCGTATCCGTGTTCTTCTCCGGCGATCTTGCACGCCTCATCTTGATCGTCTGCTTTCACAACGTCGATGAAGGGATTGGGATCTATATCGTGCCAATGACCTTCCATCATTTCGGAGTGGATATCAACGTTCTCAAACTCGTCGCTCATATCAGAGGTTTCAACCATCTGAGTATCACGAACGTAATGAGAATCCATACACACAACGAACTTAGGCACTCAAATCACCTCCGTTTGTAAAATAAACTTTGTATTTGAGCGTCACTTCACCCTTGATGGAATTATCTCGGATCATATTTCTGCCGTTCACCCATTCCAGCCGTTTGCCTCTGACGGTCTCGTTTCCGTCAAGCCATGGGCAGGAACACTTCTTGAAAAAGTCTTTCTTTTTCCAATAGCTGTTCCCGAATGGGTTCTGCCTCTCATACTCATCCTCGATCTTTTTCCACTCGGCGAGGATTGCCTGTTCTTCCTCGGTAAGCTCTCTGTGCGCTGCCGCGTAAAAGGTAAGCGTTTCGTCGTCATACTCGATAAGCTTTGCGCTACCGAATCGAAGCTCGCTGATATTGCCGTCGTTGTTAAGAAGCGATATGGCAACGGAATTGCATCCGAGCACCTTTCTTACGCCTCTCATCGTGGATTTAATCTGATCACCGGTCAGCCCATAGCGTTCAATGAATTCAAGACACATTCTTCCGCTTGCGGCATCCCTTTTAAGATCTGCTAACGTTTTCATTATGTTTCCTCCTTATATATGGATATCAACCGCTGCAAGCACGGTCTCATCGTCGAGATTCCAGATGAAGTCATCCATTTTCCTGCACATTGCGTTATCGATATCCGATTTTTTTGTTTTCTTATGATGTCTCATATCGTCCTTGGAATAGTACCCGTCAGGCTTCAGCATACCGTAGAACATCGGGGGATAGATATGCCTTCCATTTAGGCAACGACGGTGCATATACTCCTCCAAGGTTTCGTCCTTGACGTACCAAACGTAGTCAAAGTCGTATATACCGTCCTCCTTGATTCTTCCGTAATAGCCCTCGGGAAGCTTCCCGTCGATGAACGCTTGTTTCATAAGCTCGTAGGTGTGCTTTGCGTGCTCCTTTGCAAGCTTCATCATCAGCTCCCACTCGACGTCTTTTTTTCGCGCGACGCTTACCCAGATATAACCCTCGGGTGCGCCTGCTTTTTCTTCTTCGCGGAAGCTCTCACCGAGCGAATATTCGGTACAGCTTTCCTTAACGAGAAAGACTCGCGGCCAGCGACCGCCGATCACGTACCAATCGTAGAAGGCGTTGGGATTGGAATAATATCCGTAGCCCTGCTCCTCCTCGTTATAAACATAACCGTGGTACTGCTCTGCATACTCTCCAAGCGTCTTGAAAAGCTTCTTCAATGGGTAGTTTGGCAGTGCCTTATACTTCTTTGCCTTTTTGGTTCTCATCTCGTGGTGGCAGGGACCGGCTCTGCGCTGAAATACCTTTCCGTCTCGAATCACGAATTTGTAGTTGAGATCGCTTCCGAGCACGATTCTTCCGTCGGGTGTCTTGTAACAGTCCTCAACGTCATCCTCGTAAAGCTCTTCAAGATCGTCCTGCTTCCAGAATTCAAGATACTCAGGGTTCTCGGTATTTTCAGAATATGGCTCCATCGCTTCTCCAACGGCATCCGCCACGTTTCTTGCAAACGTGCTCTGCCTTGCGTAAAGCTGATCACGGTAGATGCTTGCAATGACGTCCTTTTTCCCGGACTCATTCATTTTCTGCGTAATCATATCGATCAGTCCCTTGACCACTGTGTTCTCGTCTGTGTTTTCTTCCTCGCTCGGTACCTCGACGGGCACCAAAATCGAATAGTGCATTTTCTTAATTCCCTTTCTTTTATGAATTTGATACAGAGAAAGGGCAACCTTCTGGCTACCCTTTCCTTTGTTATACCCGTATATGTCGCTTGACCACCGAGGTCAGCTTTGCGGGCAAGTCTGAGAGGTCGGTGATATCCATAAAGGAGTCACCGTAAATTCTCTCAATGTTTTCCTTATCGTTTCCAATTGCTGCCGCAACGAACAAAACACCTTTTCTGCGATACTCCTGCTTGATTCCGCGCAGATCCTCCTCTGCTATGGTACCGTGATAACCGGTATCCGCAGGTTGTCCGTCCGAAATGAGTATGAGAAGCTTTATTTCCTCCTGACGCTTGTTCAGCTGCTCGGCAACGAAACGAAGTGCCGCACCGTCACGGTTGCAATCACGCGCTGCAATATCCATCAGGCGGTACTTGTCGTTGTTGTCGTAACCGTCAAACTCAGCGTAGGAGAAGAGCTGCACCTCATAGTCGTCTCCGGTCGTATGTCCATAGATCATGATCGGAATGTCCAGCTTATCGCAAAAGTCGTGCAGTATGATTGCTGCGGCTCTTGCATAGGTACAGCGGTCGTAACATCGCATAGAACCCGATTCATCGATCAGAAGTGCTACTGCAAGCTCGGGCGTTTCGTTGGGCAAGGCATTCTTATAGAACACTTTACCGTCATTTCTGTGGAGCGAGCTGGAATTAAGTCGCCTTCCCATTAGAAGTCCCGTTTGCTTGCCGCCTCTTCTGCTTTCCTTGAGCTGTCGGAGCAGTGATGCTTGAAGCTGTCGGGATATGGTAAGCAGGGGCGCCGCTACGAGATCATACTGTTCAACAAGGTTCTCATCCACCTCGGCGATGCGCTTGATTTTTACGTTAATGCCCTTGTGTGCGTCTCCGTAAGAAATGTTTTGCGCTGCTTGGTTTAACTCCTTCGTGCGATTCTGCTCAAGCTCCTTACAGGCGGCATTTTCAGCCATTTTATCAAGCAGACGCTCAATGTCTGATGCCGCCTTGTCA
>JAFTRQ010000003.1 GCA_017462125.1 Clostridia bacterium
CTTGGCATCCCCGGAATCGGTATCACAGAAAATCAAATTGAAGGGTTTGGCATTATCTCCGACCTTGCCCTTGGCTTTATAGCGTTTTCAATGGGCAACGAGTTCCGTCTGGCGCAACTCAAAAAGATCGGTAAGCAGGCAACGATCATTGGCGTATTTCAAGCATTATTTACCACCGTTGTGGTTGACGTGGTTTTGATTGGATTGCATTTTATCATACCGGACAAATTATCTCTGCCGTCAGCTATAGTTCTTGCCTCAGTTGCAACGGCAACCGCCCCAGCTGCAACGCTTATGGTTGTAAAGCAGTACAAAGCTAAGGGACCTGTTACCGACGTTCTCCTGCCTGTAGTTGCACTTGACGATGCGGTTGGACTTGTCGTGTTTGCGATTTCCTTCGGTGTAGCAAAATCAATCGCCACAGGTGCCGTTGATGTCCTGTCGGTCATCCTCGAGCCGCTTCTTGAGATCCTGCTCTCTTTAGCCCTTGGTTTTGTTATGGGCTTGCTGTTTACGCTGTGCGAGAGATATTTCCACTCTCGCTCCAAGCGAATGGCTGTTACCGTTACATTCGTTATGATGACCGTTGCGATCTCTTCTCTGCAATTTCAAATTGGGTCTGTTCATATCAGCTTTTCTTCGCTCCTTGCCTGCATGATGCTCGGTACGGTGTTCTGTAATTTCTGTGATGTTTCCGAAGAACTGATGGAGCGCGCAGACAGATGGACGACACCGGTTCTTATCCTCTTCTTTGTCATAAGCGGTGCCGGGCTTGAGCTTTCCGTATTTGCAGATGCTACCGTAGTCGTTATCGGTATTGTTTACATCATTGCCCGCTCTCTCGGTAAATACTTCGGTGCTGGAATCAGCGCAAGGTTAACAAAGAGCGATCCCAATATAATCAAATACCTGGGTATTACGCTTCTTCCTCAAGCAGGCGTTGCGCTTGGTATGGCGATCAAGGCAATGGAGCTTGGCCCCGATGGAGCTATCGTCCGCAACATCACCTTGTTTGCAGTAATGATTTATGAGATCATCGGTCCCTTCCTTACCAAAATCGCCCTTACTAAAGCCGGAGATATTCAGCCTGAAAGCAGGAAGAGTGCCCGCGAGGAACACTTGGCGATGAAATTGGCCAAAAGGTAAGGTTTACGAGTGTTTTGAAAGGCGTCGCATTGCTGCGACGCCTTTCGTTTTAGCGAATTCCATATTTCTCAATAATATAGTCCATATCCTTATCGCCTCTGCCGGAGAGGTTAATGAGCACGGAACCCTTGCCCATTGTCTTAGCCAGTTTCATGCCGTAGGCAACAGCGTGAGAGCTTTCAATAGCAGGGATGATGCCCTCCATGCGGGAAAGCTCGAAGAAAGCATCGATGGTCTCATCGTCGGTCACGACATCGTACTTCACTCTGCCAAGATCGTGCAGGAAGGCGTGTTCGGGGCCGCAGGAGGGATAGTCCAGGCCGCTGGCTACGGAGTAGACAGGGGCGGGATCACCGTTTTCGTCTTTCAGCATGATGGAATTAAAGCCGTGCATAATGCCCTCCTCGCCGTAGGTCAGGCTGGC
>JAFTRQ010000056.1 GCA_017462125.1 Clostridia bacterium
GAATATTCTCGTCCTTAAGACCGATAGCAAGAAGCCAATTATGGCAGAAGCTTCTCCAGTAGGAGAACCATTCAAGGTCAGTTCCGGGCTTGCAGAAGAACTCAAGCTCCATCTGCTCGAACTCACGAACACGGAAGATAAAGTTACCGGGAGTGATCTCGTTACGGAAGGACTTACCGATCTGAGCGATACCGAAGGGCATCTTCTTTCTGGTGGTTCTCTGCACGTTTACAAAGTTTGTAAAAATACCCTGAGCTGTTTCGGGACGGAGATAAACGGTGTTCTTTGCGTCCTCGGTAACACCCTGGAAGGTCTTGAACATCAGGTTGAACTGACGGATATCGGTAAAGTTATGCTTACCGCAGGAAGGACAAGGAATGTTATGCTCTTCAACGAATTCCTTCATTTCTGCGTGATTGAAAGCGTCGATGGGCTTCTGCAGCTCAAAGCCTGTTTCAGCACACCAATCCTCAATGATCTTGTCCGCTCTGAATCTCTCCTTGCACTCCTTACAGTCCATAAGAGGATCGGAAAATCCTGCAAGGTGACCGGAAGCGACCCAGGTCTGAGGGTTCATCAAAATAGCCGCGTCAAGACCGACGTTGTACTTATTTTCCTGAACAAATTTCTTCCACCAAGCCTTCTTAACGTTATTCTTCAGCTCTACGCCGAGAGGGCCGTAGTCCCAAGTGTTAGCGAGACCGCCATAGATCTCGGAGCCGGGGAAAATAAAGCCTCTGCCCTTGCAAAGAGCAACGATTTTGTCCATTGTCTTTTCTGTATTCTTCATTTTGACCTCCAAAATCACACCAATTCAGTGTGCTTATATAAATTATAATCCAATTATAAATTTTATCATAAAACCCTTGATTTGTCAATAGTTTTTTCGTATTTTCAAGCTCTCTGCGGGCAAAGCGGGTGATTTTCTGCAAATATCGTTTCACTCTGATCTCAATAACAAAATTTTTGCAGGCTGTTTTCGTTTTTTTGATCATCCGCAAGGCAGAAAAGGCGGAATTCACAAATTATTAACCCAAGGGCCTCAAACAATCAATATTTGAAAAGTGGAAATAAGGTATAATGAATATAAATAATATTTTAGTTAGGTAAATTGATAAAATGAGCAACAAACGATTTGAAACAGTACTCGAAAAGATCAAGGAAGCTTGCGCTTCGGTCATGCCGATCGCGCTGATCATTCTTCTGCTGTCTTTTACGTTCTGTCCGCTTCCCAACGACATTTTCATTGCCTTTGTGGTGGGAACCTGTCTGCTAACCGTAGGTCTCGGCCTTTTCTCACTTGGCGCAGAGCTATCTATGGAACGAATCGGCGGACACATAGGCGCCAATCTTACAAGATCGCGAAAGATCCCGATCATCGCCATTCTCTCTCTTATAGTGGGTGTGCTGATCACGATCTCCGAGCCCGACCTGCACGTGTTGGCTGGCTATACGGGTGACCAAAAGTTTTCCTTCATTTTGGCAGTTGCCGCAGGATTGGGCTTATTCCTTGTAATTGCTGTATTCAGAATCATATTTAACATCAAATTCAAGCATATTTTGGTGGTTGGCTATGGTGCAATCCTGCTCCTTTCGCTGATTTCATATTTCGTAAATCCCACCTTTCTTGCCATCGCTTATGACGCCGGAGGTGTTACAACGGGTGCTATGTCGGTTCCCTTCGTTATGTCGATCGGCGCAGGTATCGCTTCGATCACGTCGCAAAACAGCGAGGATGATACCAGCTTCGGTCTGATGGCGGTATGCTCCATCGGCCCTATCCTGTCCATTCTGATAATGGGTCTTGCGGGTGGCTTTGAGAACATCTCCTATACCCCTCGCGTTCTGCCCGAGTTTTTGAATTCCCGTGAGATGGGATGGTCCTTTATCTCGGCAATTCCTCACATCGTAAAGGACGTACTTATGGGGCTTCTCCCGATTCTCGCTTTCTTCCTTATCTACCAATTCTTTACCGTCAAGGTTCAGAAAAAGGAGATGGCACAGATCTTTATCGGCGCCGCCTACACCTTTGTCGGTATGGTTCTCTTCCTTGTAGGCGTTAACGTTGGCTTTATGCCCGTGGGTAGCTATCTTGGCGAGGTTTTTGCAGGAATGGGCGATTTCGCTTGGGTCGTGATCCCCGTTGGAATGCTGATCGGCTTCTGCATGACTTACGCAGAGCCTGCAGTCGGTGTCCTGAACAAGCAGGTAGAGGATGCAACCTCGGGTACGATCCCTCCCAAGGTCCTGCCCTTGGCAATGGCGCTTGGCGTTGCCCTTTCCGCAGGCATTGCTATGCTTCGCGCACTGACAGGCATCCCGATCCTTCCCTTCCTCTTCGTTGGTTACGTCGCGGCAGTCGCGCTTGCCTTTTATTGCCCCAGCCTGTTCACCTCTATCGCATTTGACGCGGGTGGAGTTGCATCGGGAGTTATGGCGGCAACCTTCCTTCTCCCCCTTTCGATCGGCGTTTGCGCGATCCGTAACGCCACAGCCGATCAGATCATGGTAGATGCGTTCGGAACTATTGCCCTTGTGGCAATGGCTCCTCCCATCACGATCCAGATAGTCGGTCTGATGTACAAGATCAAGCTCAGCCACAGTAAGACCGCCGTTGCTGACGACACCGATATCCTTATCATCGAAGGACTTGGTGAGGATAGCACAGCTGTCAAGCCCGACAGCGAAGAGATCAGCCTTGATAACACGGCGATCCTTGATCTCCTTGACAGCGACGATATTGAGATCATCGAATTTACAACCGAATATGACAACCAGTCTGATAATACTCCCTCCGGTAACGGTATTCAGGAGTAATGCGGAGGTCACAAACTATGCAAAATCTTTATCTGTTCATAACCATCATAAAGAAATCCGACTCAAAGGAATTTTTGGATTTCTATCTCGCACATAACGTTGCTCCGATCTACAGCACGATCGGACACGGTGCGGCAACCTCAGAAACGCTTTCTCTTTTAGGACTTGAACAGTCCGAAAAGGTTCTGATGCAATCGATCGTAACCACAAGCAAGATGTATGAGCTCAAGGATGCTCTGACAAGCGAAATGAGCTTGGATCTCCCCAACCGCGGAATCGCTTTGGCAGTACCGTTGACAAGCATCGCATCTAAGAAAGTGCTTGATCATATATTGACCGAGCAGAGCACCACAACGTCTGAGAATCACCACACAAGTGAAAGGAAAATCGAAATGGAACTGATCATTACAATATGCATCAAGGGCAACAGTGATAAAATTATGAAGGTTGCAAGAGAAGCCGGAGCTACAGGCGGTACGGTTATCAAAGCCAAAGGAACCGCATCGGGCTCGGATATGTTTTTCGGAATGGCGATCTCCGACGAAAAGGAGATCATCTACATCGTATCCCGCAAGGAAAACAAGAGCGACATTATGAAGGCCGTAGCCTCCTATACCAACGAGCACGGCACCCACCCGCTGGTGTTCTCGCTCCCCGTAACCGAAACAGCAGGATTCAGACTTCTCGAATAATTTGCAATATTTAACGAAAACCGCTTCAGCTTTGGCCAACCAAAGCTTGAAGCGGTTTTCTGCTTCATATGCTAAACTATGCTTCATATCACACGATGCATTTTCATTCGTCATAATACACAAATAGAGGCAGAGCCTCTTGACATATTTGGTTTTTTATGATATGATTATATTACCATATTATAAATTCAGAAAGGATCCCTACAATGAAAACCTCTATGAGACTTCTTCTGTTGCTTTTGGCAACGCTTATGGCTCTTTCCTGTTTCGTTGCTTGCGATAGCGGAGATGAGAAAAATCCCGACGAAACCCAAGCGGAATCAGGAGACGTAGCTGACGACGCGACTCTCTCGGAAACAGAAAAACCCGATACACATCCTACAATTCAAAAAACAGATTACGCTGACGATCTGTTCGTACACGTCTTTGAGCGTCCCAACCTTCTTTGGGTTGAGGAAAGTAAGGACGACGTATTCACCGAGGCACTTTTTGCACGTCAGCAGAAGCTGTACGATTATCTTGGTGTCGATCTTTATGCAGTTCAGACCGGTAACCTGAACGAATACGGTGACGCCTTCACCACCGCCGTTAAGAACAAGGACGGTTCTGTTGACGTTCTGGTCTGCAGCGCATACGTTAACGTTGCAGATTTTATTGTCGAGGGTTATCTCCGCGACTTCAATGAGTTTGACCAGATCGACCTTTCCGCAGACTATTGGAAGACAGATTATATGGAAGAGGTTATGCTCAACGACAGGATCTACCTCGGCTACAGCGAATTCAACATCTTCAACACCCACGTTCTTTCTTACAATAAGAAGATGCTTGAGCAGTATTCCGACGCGCTTGACGAGTCTATCTACGACACCGTCAGAAACTACCGTTGGACCATCGATAAGATGATCTCTCTTTCCAACCTGGTTTACATAGACGCAACTGCTGACGGTAAAACCGCAGACGATACCTTTGGAATTACAGGACATCAGTGGATCCCCTTCATCGGCTTCCTCCACTCTTCCGATATTCCCCTTGTAGCACAGGATGCGTCCGGTGCTTACAGAGTTGCAGTTTACAATTCCACTTATCAGGAAAGGACTACAACCCTCGTTGAAAAGCTTCTTGCTCTTGCGAAATCCGACAGTGCTTACTTCCGTTTCAGAATCGAAGATACAGAAAACATTCCCCTGTCCTCCGGCAGAGTTTTGATGCATATTGAAGGTACCGCCGGCCTCGTAAATCTTCTTGATTATGACATTGATTTCGGCGTTGTTCCCTTCCCGATGTACGACGAAGCACAGAAGGAAGTCGGCTACCGCTCCTTCAACTACGACGGATTCATTACCTTCCCCTCTTATATGAGAAACGAGAACATGTCCGTTGAGTCGATCGAAATGCTCTCCTTCTTCAGCGATCCCGTTCAGACCGCGTACTATGAGAAGCAGCTTGGTAAGCAGGCATCCGACACTCCCGACGACAGCGAGATGCTCCAGCTCGTTTGGGACGGTATCTGCACAGACTTCGGTCTTGCTTACTCCTACATCAGCGGTTCTCTCGACACAAACCTTTATATGCTTCCCACACTTACAAATGCTAACACCACATACTCGATCGCTTCTTACGTAAAAACATACGAAAGCTCCGCGAACAAGGCAATTGATAAGTGGATGAAGATGTATGAAAAGAAGTTTGGAAAATAATTAATTATAAAAGCGGGCGCTATGCGCCCGCTTTCTTTTATCTAACCGGAAAAGCTCCTGAACGGAGCTTTTCCGGTTTGTTTTATTCAATAGCAGTAACCTCGCCGTCTCTGACGATCAGCTCGGCACGTCCGCCCTTTTTTACGTCAAGTATGCCCTGCACACCGCAGACCATTACCATCTCGCGGCGCACAAGTCCAATGCCAAAGGGTTTTCCGCGAACGGCAAACGATACACCGTCTACAATAAGCTCGGTCTTTCCCGTCAAAGGTGTACATTTGTATTCCACAATGCAATGCTCCTCCTCAACGGTGACCTCCCATTTCTGATTGATCATAAGTCCATTACCTTTTCTGCTGTTTTGATTTGAGATCACGTCAACCTTGATATGAATTCCCATAGTCTACCTCTTATTTTGCAAGCTCCATGCTCTTGACGTAGAAAACGTCGCCCGCAACACACTTGTCGAAATAGTCCAATCGGATCATATTGACAATGCCCTTCCAATAGCTGTTGGAGGAAAGATCCACCTCAAGAGTGTGATATTCACCGTCAGCGATCAGCTTTACTCGAATACGAGCATTTCCGTTGGGTGAAACCACGTCACCTGCGCAGAGGAAGATATCGGCTTCATACGAGGTCTGACCGTTGGTGGCAGGAATCATATATTCAAGCTTCAGCGTAGGATAATCCTCCGCAGTTACCGTACCCGGGAATACCTTAAAGGAAACGGTTACGTTTACGTCGTTGGCGTCATCAACCTTCAGCTTTGCCGCCTTCTGATCTGCGTCATAGGTGACGGTAGTATTTCTGGGGCTGCCAAGAACGATCAAATTTTCCTCTTTGCTGAAGTCAACGCGTGTTCCCTCAATGGTTACGGAAGCAGCGTTGCCATTTCCTTCAACCAACTTGACGGATTTGACGTACATCACGTCACCGACAGCAGCAGTGTTAAAGAAGTCGAATCTGAGCTGATTGATCTTACCCTGCCAGAAAGCATACGAGCCTACGTTGATCGTCAAGGTATGATACTGTCCATCCTTGATCAGGCTGCCCGAAATAGCCATTGAGCCCGTTGCAGAGGTCTGTTCACCGGTGCAGGTAAAGAGCTGGCAGGAGCTCGAAGAGTTTGCATTGGTCGTGGGGATCATATAAACGATCTCAACCTTGTCGTAGTCCTCTGCAAAGCATTCTTTATCGGAAAGCACAAAATTCAGATAGAGATAAGGGTCGGTGCCGTCAACGGTCAGCTTGGTCGCCTTTTCGGCTGTGTCATAGCTTGCCGTAGCGCAGTTCGGGGCGGTAAACACCTTATAATTTCCCTCAACCGTGAAATCGATATTCGACATATCCAACGTCAGATCGGGCAATCTGGAAGATGTATAATTCTTATGCAACGAATCGTTGGTTGCAAAATCCTTGTTCTCGGTAAAGGTCGCACGGATCTCCTCCGCGGTTCCCGTCGTGATCAGATAGCTGTACTCCAACGCCTCATAGGACACCAGCTTAATCGTATTATAGGGGGCAACGTAGTTGGTCGCATTATCATCTGCATCCTTAGAGCCGTTATACTGATATCTTCCCGCCTTGAGTCTGTCGACCTTGGGAACATAAAGACCAAATCCGAAATCGATATCGGTATTGACCCATGCGCACCATGTCTCGGTATTATTCTCGCGAATGGGGAAGATACAATCTCCCGCATATTTGTCGTCACCCCAGAACATCAGATCATCTCTTGAAGAGACCTCGTCACCCGTCCAAGGCTTTGTACCGCCGTACCAAATAAACGTATCAAGATAGCTGACCGTGTAGAACGCGGGAAGCTCTTGACCTCTGTAGGGATGCTCCCAACCCGAGAAATCAACGAATCTGTTGTCGATTCGGATGTAATCTTCCTCAAGAATATACCAATTCTCCATATAGCTGGGGGTGATGTACTTAATGTCGCTCTTACCCCAGTCCATAGGCTGAGCCTTGATGTAGACGCAATTATCATCAACAACAACGTCAATAAGACGGCTGGCAACATTACTCTGTCCTCCACCCTGAACAGGGTTGTAAGGCCATTTATCCGAGCCGTTAAAGCTTCCCCACTCGAAGACGCCCTCGATCGCTCCGGTGCCGTAGTAGGACTGCTGGATCAATCTACCCGTATCGTGCTTGTTTACAAGATTTGTCAAGCCCTCGATATTTTGGCTCAGATCCTCGATATAGTTGATCGTACCGCCCCAGCCCATATCAACACCGAGCTTAAAACGTCCGTTATCGATGTAGAAGGTCTTGGAGCCATAGGTTCCCGTATAGACCTCCGCCATCTCGGTCTCGATATGATAAAGCGAAAAGCTTGCTTCCTCATCCTTACAGGTATCAATGACGATCTGTGTTAAGAAGTTACCCTTTTTCTTCTCAAGATAGTCAACGATCAAGCCGGAGAAGGAGCCCTCACCCGCTTCAAGATAATAGTCGTCAACGTGCTCTGTACCAATGCCCATACGATAAGTCACGTAGATATGCATAGGTGCTGTAGCACTGTAAGAAAGCGTAAATCTGTTGAACTTGTCCGCAAAGGTTTCTTCATCGAAGGTGATCGTCAAGCCCTTTGTGAAAGCAAAGGCGTCATCTTTTACCGACTCAAATCCGGTCACGCTGTAGGAAAGTCCTGCCGTGTTGGTAACAGCCGCGCTGTCACCGCTAACCTCAACGGTCACGTCGGGAACCTCGGTCTCCTCCTCTGATCCGACGTCGGTAGTACCTTCTGCTTGTTCAGAACCGCTCTCGCTGTTTTCGTCAGTCACAGCCTCCGAGCTTTCATTCGCTTGCGCATCGGTATCTGTCTCGTCACCGTTACACGCAGCAAGGGTCAATACCGTTGCAAGGCAAAGCAGTATTGCCAAAAGACGTAATTTCACAGAATTCATAAAAAACCTCCATAAATATGTTACAGTAACATTATACAGGAATCTGCAGTTTTTGTCAAGCATTCTCTTTACATTTCGGGCTGATCAACGTTATTATACGTACCTCAGCAAATATCGTAAACAGAGCGCACAGATACCTCCTTGGAGTCTCCCGACAGGATCCGTACCCATTTTTCGCCCTTCTCCATATCAAAGCAATTGTCGTCCGTAATCAGGTCTCCATCCACACCCTCGATCATCACCGCCTTCGCAAACGCTTGGCTACGGATCCTGATCTGATTTCCAACGCGTTCACAGGTAAGATGAGGATCGGCAAAGCAATAATGCTTCGGAGCGGCAAACAGCACGCTACCCTCGCTGATCACCTTACCGTCAACCAACAAGGCAAAGCAAAGATGCTCCCGCTCGGCATCAAGCTCCTCAAAGATCAGCTTGTCAAGCCAAACAGCCGACAGCTTCGGCACGCAAACCGCCATCTCACCTTGCTCCAAAAGATTACTGTCCGCGTCTCTGCGCTCCCATCTCACAACACCTGAAACATCGGACACCGTATCATTTGTAACACAGAATCGCGCAGAGCGTTCAAGGCTATATGAGCCCATTTCCGAGTTAACAAACCTCTTGCTCTGCACCTCACCGATCTCCTCGCAGGAGAGCAGAATAGGTGAATAGAATCTCTTTGCCGCATACTGCAACGCCTTGAACCGACCGTAATAATCAATGCTTGCCCAAGAGGTCACAGGCCAAATATCGTTCAATTGCCAATACAGCGTGCCCATACAGCGTCCGCGGTTTCTTCTGAAATGCTCTACGCGGTATCTGATAGACTCAGCCTGCAAAAGCTGTGAAGCATATACAAGTGCTTCCATAGAGGACGGATACGGAAAGCTTCTTGACAGATAGGTCAGGATCAGCTCGTTTCCGCCATAGCTGCGCTGATGCTTCTCCATGATCTTACTGTTGATATTTCTGTCCTCGGGCAAGGTGAAGCTTTCAATCGTCTTCACGGAGGGCAATGATTGGAATCCAAATTCGCTGACGTAGCGGTAATAGCGATTTCTGCACAGCAAATAGTCAGCCTCCCAATCGTGGCAATCGCCGCAAGCCTCTCCGTTGGGATCACAAAATCCGCCCGTTGACGTGGGAGAGGAAGGAATATATGGCAGATAGGGCGCTGTTTCAGCAACGATAGCAGGAATCATATTTTCAAACAGCTCCAGATAGACCTCGGTCAGATGCTCCCTGTCGGCTCTTCCCGATATGGCAACGTAATCGTGGAAATGCCATTCGATCTCATTATTTCCGCAAACAAGCCCCATACAAGCGTGATGACGGATTCGCGACAGATTTTGCCTGATCTCCTCGGCAATGCCACCTTTCATTTTATCATCCGGCTCATAGACCGAGCAAGCAAACATCAGGTCAAAAAAGACCACCAAGCCAAGCTCGTCACATATATCAAAGAAAAAGTCATCGGGGTAATAGCCGCCGCCCCAAACGCGCAAAGCATTGAAATTTGACTCTTTGCAATGCGTTAACAGCTCTCTTGTCCTCTGCGGTGTAATACGGTTGAAGATATTATCCTCGGGAATATAATCCGCACCCATAGCGAACATATCAACACCGTTGATCTCGTGATAAAAGCTTTCTCCGTGCTCATCCGCGCGGCGAACAAGCTTCATTTCACGCAAGCCGATCCTCAATCTACGCTCATCAACCGTCTCACCGTTTTCAAAAATGCGCACCGTAACCTTATATAAATTCTGCTCGCCCAAGCCGTTGGGCCACCAAAGCTTGGGAGACCTGATCTCACTTTCCTCGTTTGGAGCCAATCGGATCACTTCCCCGTCGGGTGAGGTCAGCAAGACCTCGATCACGGCCTCTCCGTCGATCTTCACCTGCGGTGTGAGATAAACGCACCCGCTTTCATGTCTTTGCAGAATATGAACGTCGGTGATCTCTGCGCTGTTTTTCTCCAAAAGATACACGTCTCGCCAAATGCCCGCATCGGGGAGTCTGGGACCCCAATCCCAGCCCATCATACTGTGTGCCTTTCTGACGTGCGGATATCCCGCCATACAATCGGTGGCACCGAACAGTGCACTTTCCTTGTTTTTCTGCTTGATAAACGGCACTATAGGGTGACAGACCACGGAAATTCTGTTTTCTCCATCACAAAGGCAATCGCTTACGTCAAAGATGTATTTGACGTGCATATTGTCGGTGTCAGCCACCAACTTTCCATTGAGATAAATACTGCACAAGGTATCCAAGCCCTCAAAAACGAGAGAGACAGCATTTGAACCTCGGGAATATCGGAAGGTGCGCTCAAACGTGTATTCATGCTCCATTAAGCGAGTATAAATATCTTCATTATCCCGATAATAAGGATCGGGTAAAATTTGATTATCCAAATACAGAAAAGAATAGACCGAGCCGGGTACAGTACCCTCAACGTCATACCCGTTTCCCATCATTCTCCACCTGCCGTTCAAATCACATCTTTTCATCGGACACCTCCGTCAATTCATTTGATACTAACAGTATAACATAGAAATCGGCGTTTTGCAAGATTATCTGAAAATAATGCTGTTGATCATGAAAAAGGTGCGGGGCAAGGGTGAGAACAGATAAATCATCCCTTTTTGATATAATATGGACACAACTGCGTGCCATATTGTCTGTTTACAACAAAAATTTTTTATGATATAATATGCATAAAAAATAATCATTGTAGAAACAAGGGTAAAGTATCATGGAGCTAAAAAATAAGCTAAAAGAACTACGTTCATCACATCACATGACCCAAGAATCGGTAGCAGAATACCTCGGAGTATCATCGCAAACCGTTTCCAAATGGGAACGCGGAATATTGTCTCCCGATATATCTCTTCTTCCAAAAATCGCTCTGCTTTTTAAATGTTCCATCGATTCTCTTTTTGACATGGAATTAAGGTGGAGTATTGAGCATCGATGTGAATTTACAGCAATCATTCATGATCTCCATGCCAAAAAGGATTGGGATGGCATATATCGTGCATGGATTCGCGAAATCGAATTGAATCCGGATCATTACGGTAATTATATGGATGTTATGCTGCATGTGCTCAGAAAAAAGCTTTACAAAAAAGAGTATGTTGAAAAAATGCTCTCTCTTGCCGATCACGCTGAAAAATGTTGTACAAACGATGATATCCGCAATGAAGTCTACCGCATAATGCTTCAGATTTGTGCCGAATCAGAAGATAAAAAAATAAAAGAAAAAGGCAAATACTATTATAACAAGTTACCACAGTTGCGACATAGCCGTGAAATATATGCAAAATTTGTGATGAGTGGTGATGAATATCAATCACAAGTAAAGAAAAATATCATTCGTTTGATTGATATGGCAGAGTGCTCGGTGCGACAGCTTATCCAAACGGAAATGACTCTTGAAGAACAGCTCTTTTATTATCAAAAGGCAGCTTCACTATACGAAATCGTTTTGGATGGCAAATACGCGGGCTTTTATGACCCGCCGTTACTTTTTAACTATTATGAAATTGCTGTCATATACATGAAACTCGGAGAAAAAGAGCAAGCAGCCAATTACGTAAACCGAATATTAAAAATCTTGGAAAAGCACACAAACAACTCAGAAAAAAAGAACAATTCAAAGCTTCTCTGCTACACAACCCTGCAGAATTCTGTGTCAACTGCACAAGCGTGCAAAAACATATTACATAATATGCTAAAAAACTCCGAACTTGAGCAATTCCAAGCAGAAATATCAAGCACTCTTAATAAACTCAACGAATATTACTCATTCAGTCAGGAGGATTGAAAATGAAAAAAACAATAGTAATCTTTTTGTTGCTTGCCAACACACTTCTCTTCGCCTGTACAAACACACCGCCGGACATGTCTGCCGGTGAAACAATTTATAACAAAGAATCTGTCACAACTGAAACGTCAACCGAACCAGAGAAAGATTCATTCAAAAATGTTCGCGAAAGCAAGGAAGTTTGGCTGTCTTATGGCTTGTCCGCCTACGAAGCTCATAAAAAGCCAACAGATCTGAAAGAGTTTTTCTCCAACGGTGCCAATATGGTATACTTGACACTGTATGACCATATGTTCACTTTTGACAAAGCAGCCTCTATTCCTGTTGCAGAAGCGCTGTTTACTTTTATTTATGACAAATACGGATCGGAAGCGCTATTAGATATTGAAAAACGATGCGAATACAAAACAGACTACCTGCATTCCCTCGGGTTAGAAATACAATACGCACAGACAGCTGAGGTGGAAACTTTTTTTACCGAAATGAAATTTTCTTCCAATAAAACATATCAATATATCTTTTCCTTTGACAATGCAACCTACTATTTCAAGGATTTTGGGGTTGGCTCTCCTTCACAATACCATGCATTTCTCTATTACAGCACTACGGGCTTATCAGAAATGATCGGATATATGAGAGACAACAATTTAAGTCAAGGACTGGCTATAAACAGGCAGTTCAACTTTTATATGACATTTGACGGTAGTGGTTACTCCAAAACCCTTGCTAACGGGAATATGTATATCAATGAATCATATTCAACTCTGCATGAAGCAGTACATGCATTGGGAATAGCCACGAAGGATAACATTTGGTTGAGCGAAGGGATCTGCAATTATTTTGGACGATCTCTCGGCTTCAACGATCAAATTGCAGCATCGCACATTCAAATCTTAACTATGATAAAGCAAGGTTATTTCGATGACCTCATAAATCAAGGAGATCAATCCGCCATTCAGAAAAAAGCTGTATACGATAACTATATCAACCGAGGCGGTAAGATAGATTCTGTCGAAACATTTGATTTTCGATTGTATTCGGATGTGACAGCTAAAGTTGAACTTGATTTTGGGTCTTACATAACACTTGGCAATGCATATAAAACTGTAAACAAAACAGAATGCAATGCTGTGGGTAATGAAATTTCATATGAGCAAGCCACCTCCCTCATCATTTATCTTGTCGACACATACGGAATTGAAAAGGTTATGGAAGCATATCAGACACAAAATATTGAAGCTGTCTTTGGCAAGGATTATGAAAGTTTAAAATCCGAATGGCTGGATTACTTAAAATAAACGAATATTACGCCAAAATTCATTTAAACAAAACGGGACTTAGAACCTTAGCACAAACAGCAAAGCCGTTTGGCGACGGATTCAAGTGGGACAAAGATCGTTGTAGAAGGCTTTGACCAAACGGGGTAAAAAAGTGTGATATAAGCTTTTTTGCGCCGTTTGGGCTTTAAGCCTTCTTAACGAGATTTGTCAGGACCGTTTCCTCGAAGCAGAAAAAAGCCGATGGAAAAATCTGACGTACCGAGTACAACTCAAATTGAAGTACGGGACTTAGAACCTTAGCACAAACGGCAAAGCCGTTTGGCGACGGATTCAAGTGAGACCGATTTCTCACGACAGAAAAACCCGATAGGCTGAAGCCTATCGGGTTTTTCTGGTGCGAGAAACGGGACTTGAACCCGTACGGTGTAAACCACACGCCCCTCAAACGTGCGCGTCTGCCAGTTCCGCCACTCTCGCATATTAAATTAGTGAGGAATAAAAGATGAAACCACACGCCCCTCAAGCTGTGCGCTTCCGCAAAACTTCGTTTTGCTATTCGAGTTGCTTCGCAAAGGCTTCGCAACATCGGTCTGCCTACGCAAACTTCGTTTGCTAACGTTCCGCCGTCGCTTAGCGACTACTCTCGCATAATTTTGTCACTTTTGCGACAACATTGGTATTATACTACAAAACTTTCCGTTTGTCAAGCCCTTTTTGAAAAATTATTAAAATATTTTTCAAAAAGGGCTTTTATGTCACACCTTATCAATCAATATCTGCTGTAATGCATACAATACCCGCTTTGGGAACAGTAATTGGTGCAGAAAGATCCATATCAAGCCTTTTCGGCACAACCGCATCGGGCGCCTCAAAGGTATTACAAGCATGAACATCCTCAGATGCAAGCGCAGTTACAACCGCATTTTTCAGCGCGCCGCGCAAGCCCAAAAACTCAAGGTCGAGATCAACGTCCTGCTCACAATTGAGGTTTGCCAAGGTCAAGGTCAGCTTGCCATCCTTGACCGACGCAGAAGCGGATATTCTGTTTCGCAGATCGGCATTGTCATCCACCAAAACACGCAATCCATCACCGCCCTGGTGAGATTTAAACATATTGAACACATGATAGGTCGGCGTGGTAACACAGTGCTCTCCACCGGTCAAAAACAACGCATGGAGATTGTTACAAAGCTGTGCCACGTTGGCCATTTTGATTTTGTCGCAGTGATTGTTGAAGATATTCAAGGTCACCGCCGCCACCATAGCATCGCGCATTGTGGATTGCTGCTCAAACAGATTATATCCCTTGCTGGGCCCCGAGCCCTCGGGATGCCAGCATCCCCATTCATCAATGACCAGCTTCATTTTTCCCTCGAGGCCTCTGCCCTTTACGATAGCATAATGACGGTTGATCAACCACTCCATGATCTCCGCCTTGCGCAACTGCTCATACCACTCGTCAATGCTGAAATGCAGAGGATCTCCCGCTCTTCCGCAATAATAGTGGAACGACATACCGCCAATCGGTACAGGGACTTGTTCAAGATTTGCGGCCAAAGCGTGCGTCCAATTGAAATCGCCGCCATTCGCACCGCCCACGATAAAATCACAGGGCTGACCAACAAATTTTCTGCCATAAACGATATTCCACATTACCGTGGCAAAACGGCGGTACTCCATAGCATAATAATCGGGTGTCATATTTCCGCCACCGCCCCAATTCTCGTTTCCAATACCGAAATAGGGGATATTAAAGGGCTCCGGATGACCGTTTTTCTCACGCTCAAGTGCCAAGGTAGTGCTTCCGCGGGGTGACAGACAGTAGTCCAGCCAATCTCTTGCCTCCATCGGGGCGATTGAGGTCACGTTGACAGCAAAGTAAGGCTTCGCACCGACAAGCTCGCAAAACTCCATAAATTCGTGCGTTCCAACGGCATTATCCTCATATCTGCGGTCAATCGAGGTCCACCAACCGGGACGGACAGGTCTTTCCTTGCCAATACCGTCTCTCCAATGGTACGTCTCCGCGAAGCAGCCACCCGGCCAGCGAATCACAGGAGGCGCAATCTCTCGCAATTTTTCAACCAGCTCCTTTCGGAATCCGTTGATATTGGGAACACTTGAATCCTTGCCAACCCAAATTCCGTCGCGCATAACTCCACCGATATGCTCGGAAAAATGGCCGTATATTTCGGGCGCAATTTTGCCAATTCTGTCAGGCATTATAATCTTTACAGTTCTCATAATGATTCCTCCTATGTAGTTTCCTGCTTTTATTATACAAAAAAGCTCTTGACATTTCAAGAAAATAATCATATAATATTGGCAAGAAATCAACCGGTGGGAGGTCATATGTCAGATTTTCATCAGCTGCAAAACTCCATGGGAGACAGCGTTTTTAATACCTATGAATACACAAAATACACCTACCCCGCTCATTTTCATAAAAGCTACGAGCTTTTATACGTGGGACAGGGCTCCGCTCTATGTACCGTGGACGAAAAAACGGTTCTGCTTAACAAGGGGGATTTTTTTCTGATCTTTCCCTACAGGATACATAGCTTTCAGGTAAACGAAAGCAGTACCCTTTTCGTGTCGGTATTTTCGGGAAGCTTTATCAAAAGCTTTGTCAAAATGACCGCGGGTAAGGAAGGAAGTATCTCCCCCTTCAGGTGCTCCGCTACCGCCGAAGAGCTGTTTCGAGAAAAGATTCAGCATAAATTCAACGCCTTCTTTGGCACCCTATCCGATACTGAGATCCTGACGGTAAAGGCTTGTCTTTATATGATCTGCTGTGAGTATTTGGAAAAGGTGGAGCTCTCTGCCGTCAACGCCCAAGGCAACGAGACAGTGATGCAGATACTTGACCAGATCTCGCGTCGTTTCACGGAAAACATCACCCTGCAAAGCATCTCGGAGGAGCTTGGATACAGTTATCAATACGTTTCCAAAATCTTCAGCCAAAGGATCAGGACCAATTTTAAAGCCTTGGTCAATCAGTATCGCTACGAATATGCCAAGCAGCTGTTGACAGAGACCGACAAAAGCATATCCGAGATTGCTTTTGAAAGCGGATTTCAAAGCATTCGCAGCTTCAATTTTGTTTTTTCATCCTTCGCAAATCAAACACCGCGTGAATTCCGCGCACGGAACATTGTATAAAAAGAGGTTGTCCGATCTTGCCGTTTAAGATCGGACAACCTTTTTATTTCCACTTTCCAAGCTCCTCGCGCCTCTTTTGCTCCTCCGCTTCCTTGGTTTCATTCTTCAACCTATCGCTAACCTGCCTTCCATTTTGCAGTCTGAAAAATAATGCTCCTCCGAAAAGCCCAAATAAATAAACAGCACTAGAAAGCAATTTGTATCCGCTTTGCCAAAAGAAAATAAACGGGATATGCAGAGGGACGCTCAACATCATGGATACTGACATAAATCTCACAATGTCGGATTGTTCTTTTTCATTGTAATTTGATCCGTAATTCTCACCTTTTTCGTTTTTAAACAAATACACCTGAAAAATCGACAATCCCATTAAAAATATCGGCACGACCGACATAGCTGTAATGTTCAGATCCTCAAAGAATAAAACCAACGACACGGCGCATCCGAACAGCACGACACAATAATATACCACAAATTTCAATTGTCATCCCTCCACACCTGTTTGCAAAAGCCTCTTTGCCCGCAATGAGGGCACTTGAAAACTCTGTCGCTGTTCATATGAATGGAAAACGCTGCCTTCCACCATTTGGGATAAAAAACCCCGCTGCATCTTGGGCAATAATATTTTGTTTTAGATATGATCAGGCCTGCTACGACAAACACAAACACAAAAATCGCAATAATCACAGCAGCGTTTACCCACCAATGCACCTCATAGCTTTGCCCTCCAAAGTGCACCTCACAAGAGGTCAGTATAATCAAAGTGAACACCATTCCGAAAAACGCAAAAATTTTTTTCATTATAATCTCCATTCCGCCGCTTTGCGGCGGCACAAACAGCAATCGATGAATTTTGCCGAAAAGGCAAATTTCGCGCGTGAAAAAGTTCAATTACCTCTAAAATGACGTAATGTTCACGCTATCCTCCCCAAAAGTCATTCTTCGCAGTAAAGCAACCAAAGCCCGTTTACCTTTTCTCCGCAAAAAACGATCTGTATCTTCACGTTCAACCGCTCAAATTTTATTATCTGATACCATACGTTTGCATACTGTTCATCGCAGACAGGAGCACCGAGAGAAACAAAACCTCCCACAGGCAAAAACGTGTCCTCACGAACCTTTTCATAAGATTCTCTGGGCATATACTCTATCATCTTGTCACTTAAATGTCGGTACAATGCGTCTGTATCATTGCGTACAATCGCCTCACCACAAAAGCGCACGATTTTTGCCAAGCGTTCATCACCGCGATTCTCCGTTCGCCCACCATTATAATCAAACACGTCTCTCCCATCACCTATTATTGCCAACGCTTCATTCAAAAGATGAATTTCTCGCACCTTTTCATTGAGCAAGGCATAAATATGCGCTCTCCGCTCCAAAATCGCTTGCGACAGATCAACTTGCCCCTTTTGAAGCTCGGATATTTGCGCAATTGACAACCCCAATGCGCGTAAAACCATGACCTTTCTGATGTGATCGATCTGTTCTTTTGTATAATGTCTGCGACTTTTGAAAGGAACGCTCGTGCTTGCAACAATTCCCTTTTCCTCATAAAAACGCAAAGTACGCGAGGTCGTATCAAGAATTCTGCAGACCTCACCGATATCATAAAGCCTTTCTTCCACGGCCTCACCTCCTCTGCTTGTATTGTACCACTTGACGCTGCGTCAATGTCAAGTGCTTTTTCAAAACTAACCCTCTTTTTTTGCAATCAATGCGCGCAAGCCTTCGGGAAGCTCAACGTCGGAGATGATCCCATCGATCTCGCTGACGTTTCCCATATTGTAAAAAAATGTTTTCCCGAATTTACTGCCGTCGCAAAGCAGATATTTCTTTTTACACTGTTCCATCATCACACGGCGTAGATTTGCTTCTCTCACCGACGGATCGCTCATCATACCGTCCTCGCTGACACCGCGACAGGAGAAAAACAAAACGTCGGCGTTGATCTTTCTGACGAAGTCCTCCGCCTCCTGCCCAACGTAAGAGAAGGAATGCACAATCATTTTTCCACCCGTGGAAAAGGTGGTCACGTCCCGCTCTGCCAACGCCACCGCCGTTTTCGCTCCACTGGTAATTACGATAATATCCTTATAATCGGCAATATAGGGTACAAGATGATACGCGCTGGTAGACCCGTCTAACATGATCACCGCACCGTCCTGCACAAGCCTTGCCGCCTGTTTACCAATCATACTCTTGCCCGAGCTTTTCTCATTTTCGCGCATGGCAAATGGAATCTCACCGTCTGCTGCCCGTTGATTGAGAACAGCGCCGCCGTAAAGCTTAGTAATAACTCCCTTTTTGTGAAGCTCAGTAAAATCCCGCCTGATGGTGGGCTCGGAGAAGCACAGCTGCTTCGCCAGCTCCTTCACCGTGATCTGCGGATTCTCTCGCAAAGCCTCTATGATACGTCTTTGTCTCTCTTCTATCAGCATACCGTTCCTCGAAATGATTATTTCTGATCATTCTTACAATAAATCAAGATTATTCATCGGCATTGCCGACTTGTATTGACTTTTTGATCAAATGTGGTATAATTATATCATAAGAATATCATCTTGTCAACATTTTTATCTTGACGAAAGGATCTACGAATATGAAAACCAAAGCAGTAAGACTTCACGGAGCAAACGATATCCGACTTGAGGAGCTTGAGCTCCCGCCCGTAGGCGAAGGCGAGGTGCTCATAAAGGTGGTCAGCGACTCTGTTTGCGCCTCAACTTATAAGGCCGTCAAACAGGGCACGGCACACAAAAGAGTTCCTCCCACAGTAGCGGAGCAGCCCATCATCATCGGTCACGAAATGTGTGCTGAGATCATTGAGGTTGGCAAAAATCTGAAAAGCGAATGGAAGGTGGGGCAAAAGATCGTGATCCAGCCCGCACTCAAGCTTGAGACCGGCTACGACCCCGGATATTCCTACCCTTACATCGGCGGAAATACGCAGTATGCCATCGTTCCCGAGATCGTACTTGAGCGCGGATGCATGATCCCCTACGAGGGCGATTGCTTTTTCAAGGGATCTCTTGTGGAGGCTCTTGGCTGTGTCCTCCGCGGATATAAGGGCTTTTATCACACCGATTATACAAATTATAAGCGTACAGACGGCGCAAAGGTCGGCGGAAAGATCGCCATCCTCGGCGGCGCAGGTCCTATGGGAATCGGTGCCGTTGATATGGCAATCGGCTACGCAAGCGTCTCGCAGGTTGTCGTAACCGACCTCTCCGCAGAGCGACTTGCGTTTGCCGCTAAGCAGTATTCCCCCGAGACTGCAAAAGCGAAGGGTGTTGACCTTATCTATCTCAACACCTCGGGCATGGAAGACCCCGCTGACGAGCTCATTAAGCTCTCCGACGGCGGCTTTGACGACGTTTTCGTAATGGTTCCCGTGGCAGGTCTCTTCAACCTTGCGGAGCGTATCTGTCGTGAGGACGGCTGTGTCAATTTCTTCGCAGGACCTCCCATCCACGATCTTCAGGGTTCGCTGAATCTCTACCGCGTACACTATGACGGAATCCACGTGGTAGGAACTGCGGGAAGCATTCCCGAGGATACCGTGGATACGATCAAGCTTATCGAGGAAAACAAGATCAATCCCGGCGCGATCGTTTCTCATATCCTCGGACTCGGCGCCGCAGTTGACACAGTCCTCGCTATGGGAACACCCAACGGCGCAAAAAAGGTCTGCTATAACCATCTCGACCTGCCCCTCATCGCCATCGATGACCTTCCCGAGCTTGGCAAGACCGATCCCCTCTATAAGGAACTTGCCGATATAGTCGCGAAAAACGGTGGAATCTGGTGCCGCGAGGCAGAGGAATATCTGCTTGCAAACGCGCCGAAGATCTAAGCATTCATTATTCATTTAACCAATTAAGAGGCTTCTATGAAAATCTACACCATCACTCTCTCCCCCGCCTACGACGTCCACGCATCGGCCAAATCTCTCATGCTTCAGCACGAAAACCTTGCCCATGTAAAATCCCGTGATGCAGGCGGCAAGGGTGTCAATATCTCCCGCGCCCTGACCTATAACGGCGTGGAAAACACCGCAATCGTTGTCCTTGGCAGAGATAACTGTGCCGACTTCAAATCGGCTTTGGGCACCGATAAAATGACCTATATCGGCATCGAAAAGAATGGCAGAATAAGAGAGAATCTCACCATCCACACCGAGGGTGAGAACGAGACCAGAATCAGCTTTTCGGGATTCGCTCTTGATAACAGTATTCTCGCGGAGATCGAAAAATGGCTCCCGACGGACGGCGATGTAATAATCACCTTTACGGGAAGCGTGCCCAAGGGCGTTGATATGCCCGAGGTCAAAAAATTCCTTATAAAGCTCAAAAACACGGGAGCCCGTGTCGTAGTCGATTCCCGCTCCTTCACGCTCTCTGATCTGATCGACGTCGGGCCTTGGCTTATCAAGCCCAACAGCGAGGAGATCGCGATGTATTCGGGTAAAGAAGTTCATTCCTTTGCCGATTGCCTTGATTTCGCTAAAAAGCTATGTGCAGACGGCATCGATAACGTAATGATCTCCCTCGGTGAAAAGGGAGCCTTGCTGATGACTGCCGAGACCGCCGTCGCCGCCACTCCCCCGGCCATAAACGCACTTTCCACTATCGGCGCGGGTGACAGTACGATAGCAGGCTTTATTGCGGCATATTCCAAGGGCGAAAACAGCGCGGAATGCCTTCGCGTAGCAACAAGCTACGGCACCGCTACCTGCCTTCTGGAGGGCACAACGCCACCTACACCCGAAAACGTGGCGGAGATCTATAAAAACGTAATCATAACAACGATTTAATATCAAAAGACCGGCTCGAACACAATAATTCGAGTCGGTCTCTTTCTATCAAATTTCATTTTTTAAGCACGTCAAGCTTGCCATTGAGCAAGCAGTCAATAGCATATGCCACACCAAACTCAACGTATGACTTTGTAACGTATTTCGCGCAAGCCTTCAATTTCGGCGTTCCGTTACCCATGGAAATGCCAATCCCCGCATAGCTAACCATATCAATATCAGGGTCGGTGTCGCCGATGGCAACGGTGTTTTCGCGCGAAATGCCATAGTATTCTTCAACCGTATGAATACCCCGCGACTTACAGTAGCCTTTAGCAATAACCTCTATGCCGTAAAAGTCATAGTCTGATTCAAAGGCCGCCTTATCTGCATCCGTAGGCATATCACAGAAAACGAACTTGCACATTTGATGCTCGCCAAGCATCGCACAAAATTCATCCATATTGTCGGGATTTTGGCTGTCCTCACGATAATTGTTGATATCTATTCTGATCTCACCCTCAAAATAAAGCTTTACTCCATTGTCAAAGGCATATTTTGCGATCTCAAGCACCCTCTCACGGGGAATGAATTTGCGGTGTATAAATTTACCGTCCGCAAAGACTTCAAGTCCATAAGAATTGACAAAACCATCCACAGGCAACGTGTACACCTGCTTTGGCATACCAACGTAAGCGCGGGCTGTATTGATAAAGACCTTGTGCCCCGCCGCCCTCGCGCGAACGATTGCGTCAATTACCTCCTGCGCCACTATCTTTCCGTCGTATATCGTTCCGTCAATGTCAAGAAAAAAAGCGTACATTTCTCTGTCCTCCCGAATTTCTGCTTAAATTATACTTCAAGCAACAACCATTGTCAAGAGGATTCGCCAATTCACAGCAAAATTCAGACTGTGATTTTAAATTTTGATTTGGCGAAATGTTTGAAATTGCAAAACCTCGCCATTTCGTCAGTTCAAATTGTTCGTTTTGCGGACCGCCGGCATTGGTTTTAAAATAATCGTCACGGCGGCGTGCATCTCACCGATAAATTGCAATTTTCAATTATTCTTTCGACAATTCCTTATCATCTCTCTCAGCGCCTCCAACGCTTTATCAAGCCCGCCGACCTCGTCGATAAGCCCGTATTCTACCGCTTCCCTGCCCTCGATGATCGATCCCACGTCGGTCGCCATCATATCGGGGCGCATCATCAGCTCATAGATTTTGTCCTTATCGGCACGACTGTGGGCACAAATGAAATTGATAATTCTCTTCTGCATTTCATTGAAATAGGTGAAGGTCTGCGGCACACCCACCACAAGACCGTTAATTCTCACGGGATGGATCGTCATCGTCGCGCTGGGCACGATAAAGGACTTCTTGCCTGACACAGCTAGCGGCACTCCGATCGAATGTCCTCCTCCAAGCACCACCGAAACGGTGGGCTTTTTCATTGAGGCGATGACCTCTGCGATAGCAAGTCCCGCCTCTACGTCGCCGCCCATCGTGTTGAGCAATATCAGTACGCCATCGATCTCCTCGTCCTGCTCGATCGATACAAGCATTGGTAAAATGTGCTCGTATTTTGTAGCCTTTTGACCCTCCGGAAGGATATAATGTCCTTCGATCTGACCGATTATTGAAAGGCAGTGTATTGTCTCTTCTCCGTTTTTCGCCACTACACCGCCACTCTCCTCGATCATATCCTGCTCCGTCAGCTTTCGATCGTTTACGGTCTCGTTCTCTTTGTCATAAACTGTCTTATCTTCATTATTCAACATAGCTCTCCAATCTGCACAGAATAAGAAATTTTGTGCTTTGCGTTTTACCTTTATATGAGTATTGCCAATAAAAAAACGCAATAAACAGCCACATTTATTAAAAATATATCTTTACAAACGGCGCAAAATGTGATAAAATATAAGAGAATGGAGTATTATGTCTCCAATTGTGTTTAAAATTAAAATTATTTATAAGTGAGGTAAACAACTATGGAAAAGAAAGTCCTTGTTGAAACAAGTGCAAGACACATTCACTTGACCGACGAAGCAGTTGCTGTTCTCTATGGCGCAGATGCAAAGCTTGAGCCCAAGAAGATGCTGTCTCAGCCCGATCAGTTTGCCGCTGCAAACGATAAGATCAAGCTCGTAGGCCCTAAGGGTGAGCTTATGGTTTCGGTTCTTGGTCCTACAAGAAAGGCTAACCAGGTAGAGCTTTCCTTTACTGATGCTCGCGTTCTCGGTCTGAAGGCTGTTCCCGTTCGTGAGTCCGGCGACGTTGCAGGTACCCCCGGCATTAAGATGGTAGGTCCCGCAGGTGAGCTTGATATCGCTGAAGGCTGTATCATCGCAAAGAGACACATTCACTTTGACACCGCTTCCGCTAATGCTATGGGAATTTCCGACAAGCAGATCGTTAAGGTTAAGATCGACAGCGACAGAACCACTATCTTTGATGACGTTGTTTGCCGTGTATCCGACAGCTACGCTCTTGCTATGCACATCGACACCGACGAGTGCAACGCTGCTTGCGCTTTTGGTGAGGTTTACGGCGAGATCGTTGACTAACCTACTTTCTTTGGAAAAGAAAGTAGGCAAAGAAACTTCCCAAATCGTGTGGAGACAGTTCTAAACGATCATCTAACCCTCGACGGTGAAGTTTTTTACACGAGGTAAATTCATTATGAAAAAGATAAAGATCCTCTTTCAGGGCGACAGCATCACCGATGCGGGTCGCGACAAAAGAAATTACCACCATATGGGTATGGGCTACCCCAAGTTTGCGGCGGCATTGATTGAGGCGGCATATCCCGACGTGGAGATTGAGTTCATCAATTTCGGCATTAGCGGTAACCGCACAAGCGAGCTTTTCGACCGTCTTTACAGCGATTGCATCGCCTTTCAGCCCGACGTTGTGTCGATTCTCATCGGCGTAAACGACGTTTGGCACCGTTACGGAGGAAACAAGATCGCTACCACCGACGAGCAGATCGCGCTTAACTACAAATGTATTCTTGAGCGTCTCAAAAAAGAGACAAACGCCAAGATACTTATGCTCCAGCCCTATACCGAGGGTGAAAAGCAGGCACATATGAGAACCGACGTTGAAAAGGTCAAGCTTATCGTCAATGATCTTGCAGAAAAATACGCCGATGCATATGTAAAGACCGACGATCTCATGCACGCTGACGAAAATTACGGAAAGCCCGACTATTTCACGCCCGATGGCGTTCACCCCAATCCCACAGGAGCGGCTTTCATCGCAAAGCACTATCTCGAAGCGATCAGCCCTCTTATCGATGAGATTCTTGCAAATTGATTGCGAAAACAGCTTGCAAGCGCAAGCTAACCACCAAATTAAGCAAAAAAAGATCGAGATAAAATTTTCAAAGACAAGGCGCAACGGAGCAAGCAAGGTGCAGACGTAGTTACCTACGTCAAACCGCTTGCAAGTAGCAACGCAGTATTTGGAATTTTTAGCCGATCTGAAACAAGTAAAAATTTTTAAAGGAGAATAAAAACATGAGCAACGTAAGTGAATTCCCTTACGCACAGAGCCTTGAGGTTCAGCATATGTGCGTAGTTAAAAAGGGTTGCGATCACGGTCCTGCTCCCCTTCCCGAAGAGGGCAAGTGGATCCAGGCAAAACAGATTTCCGACATTTCCGCATACACCCACGGTGTGGGCTGGTGTGCACCTCAGCAGGGTGCCTGCAAGCTTTCTCTGAACGTTAAGAACGGTATCATCGAGGAAGCACTTGTAGAGACCATCGGCTGCTCCGGTATGACTCACTCCGCAGCTATGGCTGCTGAGATCCTCCCCGGCAAGACCA
>JAFTRQ010000057.1 GCA_017462125.1 Clostridia bacterium
CGGCAATATCGCCATGTGGTGCTTCGGCAAGGTTATCCCTTGGGATGTGGAATTCCTTTCGGTTACATACCTTATGAGCGCAGGTGGTTTCCTCATTGAGTGGCTGATGCTTCAAGATTTCGTTCATGTGAACGACATTCCCAAGCCCGTTGTCCATGAGGAAAAGGTTGCGGTCATTTTCATGGACTCAAGAGAACGCGCTGAAAAGATCAAGCAGATTATCGCAGGTCTGCCCGAGGGAGCAACACTTACCTCAAGACAAATTGACATTCTCGAAGGAATCCTCGCAGGCAAGAGCCGTAAGGAGATGGCAGCTGATCTGCACCTCTCTGAGAACACGGTGAAAATGCACACGACCTCGCTCTTCAAGATACTCAAGGTCACGAGCCGAGAAGAAATCATTGCACTGATAAAAGCATAAAGCAATATAAGACGATAGCAACACCGCTGTCGTCTTTTTTTGCGCGATTTTAGCTGTTTTTGAGCCAATACACCCTAAAAACACCCCTGATACACCCCTAAAACACCCTTATAAACTATATAAATGCTAAGAATATTATGATATAATTATACTGTCAAAAGGTAAACTGGTATTTACGAAATGGCAAATATTGTTTTGGGAGGTGATGGAATATGTTGCGAAAACGGGTCAGATTCGGTGAGTTTGAAGTCCCGATTCCGAGAGGGTATCAGCAGATCATTGACAAGGATGACACGACCGATTATCTGTTCATCAACGCGCCGAAGGAGATCTACACGGTCTATTTCGACAGTGCAATGCCGTTTTATAGCGACAAAATTCTTGGCGATTGTGAGGAAGGAAGCACACTTGAATTAAAGCTTTCCGATAGAAGAATTGTGTTCTTTTGCCCGTCGGGAGGTAGCGACAGAAAGGACGGCTTGTGGTTTTTTAATATTGATTTTGCCACAGGCGATGACGAGGTGCTGACCTTGCCCGGACAGGTAATGGTAAATTCCGACGAGGTTTACAGAAAAACGGTCTGCGGAAAGCTCCCCTTCGTTGAAATCCTTGAACGAATAAAACTCAAATTAAGCACAGGAAATACTGCGGCGGCAGTGTCCGTGTAGTACAGGAGGAAATGGTATGAAAACAAAAAGAATAAGCTTCCTCAAGGGAATACTGTCAGCCGTGTTCATGCTTGCGCTGATGATTACCGTATTCTCTGTTATGCCGGTGACGGCATCGGCGACAAATGTATCGGAAGTAGTGTATGCGAGCAATCTCGTTGACGGTGATGATATCGTATTGATTGGCGATACCACGCTATATGTCAATGCCGATGTATCGCTCAAATCCATCAAGGGTGATTATGCTCTTGAAATTCAAAGCGACGGTGAGCATACGCTGACAATCGACAATCCTAATGGGTCTGCGATTTACGTTAAAACGTTAAAAAGCGTTAAGCCTTCTCAAGGCACGGTAAATCTGACCATTAAAGGTGGCGATGATTATTTTGCCATTGCCACAACAGGTGATATTTCTCTTGCCGGAATAAAGTTGGATGTGAATGGCAGTGCCGGTATTCGTTCTGAAGA
>JAFTRQ010000004.1 GCA_017462125.1 Clostridia bacterium
GTATCATCGCATACGACGAAAACGCCGACGCCGAAACGAAAGAGAGATGCAGACAAGAAACGGAAACTCTCGCTATCTTGACGGGACTTGAGATCGACTCCGCGAAAAGCGGTATCAAGCCCGATCTGTCGGAGTATCTCGGAACGAAGAATATAAAGCGCAGTAATTTCTTGAAATATAAGCGTATTCTTGACGAATCCGAGGAACGCCGTGCTTGGTATGAGCCAACCTTTGAGGAACGCTTCAAGGAGTATTTTGCCAAGACGGATTGGGATGCTGTCAGCTCCAATTTGGAGAAGCTGCCGTATTATGCTTATATGCTGAAAAAGCACACACCGAAGGCAAAGCGGAAGCCTGCCAAGGCACAAGAGCTATTTACCTTTGCAGTAGAGCAAGGTTGGGAGGATAAGCTAAATCCCACTATACTTGAGCGTATAAAAACACTCACGGACACATACGATAGCTGCCTGCGCCGTATTCGCGCAAGTGCGCATCTCCCGAAGGCTCAATCCAAAAAGAACGGTATCAACCGCATTTTCTATCTTCGTGATGAGGAAAACAAATACGATGCAGACGAGCTTTATTCGCTGTTCGTCAATCTCTCTGCCGACCGCGTGAGCGAAATCCGCCGTGCTATCAGAGAGGAAAAGTGGCAATTTATGCCCGAAGAACAAAGAACGCTCTTTTTGCACAAGTATCTGCCCGAGGATGAGTTTATCCCTTACTACGATCTGTTTGCTGACTTCCGCTCGGGCGGCTACCGTCTGCTCGGGGATTTGATTATTGATACCGATAACGAGAACATCACACAAAACCGCGCAAGGCTGCGTTTTGATAACGATACGCCCGAAATGGTTGCTCTGATCGATGCCTTTATTGATAAGGAGTTTGGTGTGGATTATCGGGATGCCGTTGCCGCAAGGTGCTTGGATTTGGTCAAAAAGATATGCAATCCGAGTGATGCGGTCAAGTACGTTGTAGCTCTCAATAAGCGGTCGTTCCTATGGGATGTGCTTTGGGAGTACGTTGATAAATTTGCATTAAAGAGGTAAACCGATATGACGAATGAATGGAACGAATACAAGGCATATATCGGTACACCGACCTATGCCGTAGCCGATAAAAAGGACACTTCTTTTCTCGGTAGGTTTACCTCGGATATGATCAAGGACTTTTCGGGGCTAACGCGCATATTTACCGTCCTCGCCCGTGGGTATCTCTTTCATAACGTCGACGGTTCTTTGAAGGACGGTGATCCTTACGAGCGTATTGACTATGCTCGCCGCGCTCTTTGTGCGTGGTGTAGTCTGCCGGGCAACAAAAAAGCCACTCCTACGAAGGAATGGCAGTACAGTACCGTTTTTTCAGAATATCACGAGGAATTTCCCGAGCTTGTCACCGAGGACGGCAGAGGGTGGTACTACCGCCACGTTCACGCGCTTGCCGAGTTTATCCGTTATAACACGGGTAGCGTGAATAAGCGGTTGCATTGCTTGGCGGAGAGGACGAAGGAATGGGATGCGGCTTGGGAGAACAAGGTCAAGCAGTATCAAGTGCCGCTTTTCTCGTCGAACACCAATGCCGAGTGGCTTTTGTCCTTCGACAGTGCGATTGCCGATGCCTTGGAGCTTGGTGCATTGCGGTGCGAGGCGGTGACACTTACGGCAGAACAAATAATGCGTTTAGAGCAGTTCAAACCGAAAGATGTGCCTATGAAGGTGCTGACCACCCTTGCCGAGTTTTACATTGCTAACAAACAGGAGCAGAGCGAGTGGGTGATTTTGCCCGTGACCAACATCGGTGCATATCTCGGTAGCTCGTCGCTCGGAAGGCAATATTTGAGCAAGATACCACCCGAATTGATGGAACGTAA
>JAFTRQ010000058.1 GCA_017462125.1 Clostridia bacterium
GCACCGCTGGTAATTGACTACAAAAACAGCAATCGTTACCGCCTTGTTGCAATCGAACAGAACGGAACCAAAACCGCATATTACTTTTCTTCACCTATTTACAACAGCCGAACGAGAAAAGCCGTTGATATGAAATTCCATTCGAATGGCGACGTTGCTTATACTACCGGAAGCAATGCCAATATCACCATTGGAAGCAATATTCGACTGGAAAATTCAGAAGGCTCTTGTGTTGTTTCTCTGTCAGAGCATATCTCTCACATATCTGAAACTGAAATCGTATACACAAACACGCGACTTTATCCTACGGCTAACGGAATCGCACTTCGTAGCTTCTGTAACGAAGGAAAAGGATGTACTTTTTCCGTAGAAATAAGTAAACCCTTTTTGGAGGTAAGGGCAAACGATAAATACTTTGCCCTGATGTGCGAGAGATTCCGCCCATTTGTGTCATTTTCTTGTATCGGCACGTCAGATGTTAACGGAAATATTATTGCCCCCGCTAAAATCTCATATCAAATGATAACAGACCGTAAATACACGGTTTCCGTTATTCCTTGTTCTTCACTTGGCAAATCCGTATTGATCGAAGCCAATCTATATGAGCCAAAGCTATTTCAGGACACAACGGTAGAAAGCAAAAACACTAAGGTCAATAATGCTTTCGGCAGTATCGGCTTTATCGGAAGTACAAAGGAGTTTGGAGAGCAGTGGTTATACTCCAGACCCGACTTTACAAAAATGTCAGAGTTGAATGACAAAAAGATACTACGTGCTGTTCTTCATCTCCCAAAGCTTAACACGGGTGCGGTTGAATTGACCGCTTCCAAGGTTGCCGCGCGCTTTTGCAGCTTTGGCTCTACGTGGGACAACAAGGTTGCTGAGGCATCTTCCTTTAACGAGTCTCAGATTACCGATCATTATATCGATTTGAATCTGATGCCCGTGCTGACAGATAAACAAGGAAGACTTCAAAGAGGAGAAGGATTTATCTTGAAGGCAAAAAAGAAAAACGCAGGTTTTTCTGTAATTGCCACCGGAGATAACTACTTCGCACCTCAAATTCTCGAAATCAATTATCGCTAGCTTTCCAAAAAAGCACAACAATCTATATCAAACAAAAAGGAGGACAAAGAAATGGACGAAAACATCAAAGCCAACCCTACAGTACCGAATTCAAATGCGGAACAGAAGCAGTCCCCTGCTTTCGATCCAAGGGATGAATATTCGGACGAATATTTTGATGAATATTTGTACAACGAGCTCTATTATGACGATATTTGTATGTCGTGCCAGCATTGGATCGGCGGTGTCTGCAATTGCGAGCATTCAACTTGCAACTATGAGCCGTTGTAAAATATTTTCAAAAAAGAAAGTTAACCATGACACTCGTTGTCAGGGTTAACCTCTATAATACACTTGCAGCTGCAAAATACAACAAAAATTCAAAAGAAAGGATTTACTATCATGAAAAATGAAAACATGGGTGTTGAAGAACTTTATCTTGCACCCGAAGGCACAAAAGAATCAGACGATGTCGTTCTCTCTGACACGTCCGAAAATGAGCTTGACGCACCGAATCATATTGAGGATAAGTCGGACAAGCCCAAGAAGCTTAAGAGAATCGAAGAGATTCCCGAAAAGAGAGGAACGAATGTTAAGGTTTTCCGTATGAACGACGGAACCGAACAGGCCGTTTTCTCGCCCTCTGCAATTCACGTGTTTGATGACGAAACACGTACTTTTGAGGATGTTGAAAGCACCCTTACCCCCGACGAGGACGGCAGACACTTTACTTGCGGCAAAAACCACTTCGTTGCAAAATTCAGCCGTGAAGAGGATAACGACGATATCTTCTCCATTGAGCAGGGTATGCATAAGGTAACAGTCTCTGCAAGAAAGAACAAGAAAAACAAAAACAAGGGCGTGAAGCCCCGTCTTCACAAAAACGAAAAGGAAGGTATCCGTGCAGCGGACATCCTCACCTTTGCCGACATTACTCCCGACACGGATTACGAGTATTCCGTGGAAGGTAGCGGCGTAAAGGAAAACATCGTTGTTAAAAAGCCTGCCGCAATCTATCGTTATCCCTTCGTTCTCAGATGCGAAAACGTGACTGCTCAGTTTGACGAGCGCGCAAAGCGTATCGCCTTTGTGAGCAACGAAACCGGCGACGAAGTATTCTTCATTCCCGCGCCCTTTATGACCGATGCAAACGGTGTTACTTCCACCGCCGTTAACTTTGAGGTTAAAACGAGCGATAACGGAACCGTGCTTCTCACCGTGAGCGCAGATGCCGATTGGATGAACTCTCCCAAGCGAGCCTTCCCTGTTGCCATTGACCCGCAGATCAAACTCTCGGGCAGTGCTAACATGAGCACGTACAGTTGGGATAACGGCTCTCTCTTCAACGCTTCCCTTCACACAATCGGAACCGTCGCAACAGCTGCAACGTATGCGGTAAGCCCTGCTTGCGATACCGATTGCAACACGAGCACTTCCAACAGCATGAAGACCGCGATTTCCATCGCACTCAACAGCTGGAAGAACGGCACGATCGGATGCTACGGGGATGAGGTATGGTACAAGTTCGTTGCAAACTCCACAACCGCACATTCCGGTGGCGGTGCCGGTCAGTATACCATCTACACGCAGGGATCCCTTGATACGATGGGCTATCTGTACGATAGCAACGGCAATCTCGTTGCAAGTAACGACGACTGCAACGCTCTGAACTTCAGTATCACCGCAAATCTCAATTACGGTGCAACCTATTATCTCAAGGTAAAGGCTTGGAACAGCAACACCGGTAGCTACAATCTTATGATCGCAGCTTCCGCAGATAATATCGACTCTTGTACGACCTGCTTTAACGCAAACCGTATGTATATGAGCTTTGCAATGCCCACTCTTCCCCGCAATCCGAGGATCAAGAAGGCAGAGCTTCAGCTCTTCCAGTCCTCCTCCTTTTCCGAACACGGTACATATCCCTTTTTCGGTCTGTATCAGGTAACCGATGAGATCTGCACCGGTGCTTGCACACCTATCGACGATTCTAATCTCATCGACTATGCAAGAATGAGAATGGGAGAGTATGAGAACGGCGAGGTGATCAGCTACACCTTCGATATCACCACTCTCGTGGACAAGATCAGCAAGAACGAAAGCTATTACCCTCAGCTTGTTCTGAAGCTGCTTGATGAATCCATCACTTCTCAGGACAGCATTACTCTTTACGGTAGCTCCTACGGCGGCGACTATGCGCCCAAGCTCATAATCACCTACGAATCGAGCTACGGTGTAAACACCTCTTACCGCACCCATACCCACGAGCTTGGCAGATTCGGACAGGGTTCCGTGGATCTCCAGTGCGGCAACCTTATGTTTGAGTCTGAGGACTTCGCTTGGTCCGGTAACAGAATGCCCGTGACTATCAAGCATCTCTTCAACAGTGCTCTTGCCGGATACCCCTACACGAACAACAGTTCCATTAAACTCGAAACCGCTGACTTCTCTGAAATGAAGCTTGGCTACGGCTTTAAGCTCAACATTATGCAGAGCATGGTTGCATCCACGTTCGTTCACGAGGGTACTTCTTATTCCGGCTACGTCTACGTAGGAGAAAACGGTGAGGAAACCTTCTTCAAGATGAGCTCCACGAAGAAATGCTGCGATTCGGCTTCTCAGTACTACAATCTCTTTGAGGACGTAAACGGCGGAGATATGCTCTACGATCCTGAAAAGCGCACTCTCAAGCAGGGAGAAGACACGTATCAGTTCGACGCCTCCGGCAGACTTGTTAAGATCAGCGATGCTACCGAAAAGAACCACATTGTCATCACCTACACCTCGAACCGCATTTCCTCCGTAACCGACGGCGCAGACCGTGAGTTTGGTTTTGGCTATAATAACGAAGGTCAGCTTCTCTCCATTGAGGCACCCGATCATACTTTGATCCAGTACACCTATACGGACAATCTGCTTACCGGCATTGTTTATCCCGATGGCAAGAAGGCTGTAATCGCTTACTCTTCAAACGAACCCACGAGCGTAACGCTTAAGGATGCAAATGATAATCAGGTATATAAGGTGGCCTATACCTTCGATGGCAACCGTCTTACGGATATAACCGAATACGGCGCTAATGACACCGTTGGCGCAAAGTCTACCTATTCCTACTCCGTAGCATCTGCGAGAACTCTCGTAACCACTACCGAGCAGAAGGATACCGACGATGGCGAGACTGCAAACAACGTGATCACGACCACCTACACCTTCGATGATGACGGCAATATCGTCAGCGAGTACGTTTACTCTACCGATACCGGCAAGGTTGGCGGTGACGGTGAGGAAAGCGGCATCAATCCGCACTCCGGTGACGGCGGCGCAGGTATTGTAAGCAATATCAACAACCTCCTGACCGGTCATAATTTTGAGTCACTCTCCGCCTGGTCTGAAATGCCCAGAAACTGCGGTGATCTCTACATCAGCAACTATGCGTATGAGCCTTATGCAAAGTTTGGCAAGACGGTTATCCTCATGCGATCCGAGAATACTGAATGTGCCGAAAACGGCGTATATCAGGTAACGAATTCTCTTCCCAAGGGTCAGTACACCTTCTCTGCATATATCCGTCCGACCGTGTCATTCAGCGGAACTGATGCGGGCGCGTTTATCCGTGTAACCGATACCTCCGGTAACGTTCTCGGTGTCAGCGAGCGTCTAGTGAAGTCCGATAGCGAATATACTCGTCTAATCGTTCCCTTCGAGCTTGCTACGGCACAGAGCGTACAGGTACAGATTCTTGTAAACGGCAAGGGCACGATCTACGCAAACGCGGCACAGCTCGAAAACAATCCTTATGCCAACGCATATAATATGCTTGAAAACGGCAACTTTGAGCGCGGCACTTCGGGTTGGACTTGCTCCGACGGTGTATATTCTACCACAGGAACCTGCTTCAATATGAGCAAGTCTCTCTGCATGAACGGCGC
>JAFTRQ010000005.1 GCA_017462125.1 Clostridia bacterium
CGAATGTGCCGTCTTCCTTCATCTTGTTAAGGCTGTTAAGACGGTTGATGGAGCGCTTGATAGTCTTGAAGTTTGTCATCATGCCGCCGGGCCAACGAACGTTTACGTAGTACTGTCCGCAACGTGTAGCTTCTTCCTTGATAGCCTCTGCAGCCTGCTTCTTTGTACCTACGAACAGAACGTTACCGCCTTCTGCAGCGATCTCACGAACGAACATGTAAGCTTCTTCAAACTTCTTTACAGTCTTCTGAAGGTCGATGATGTAGATGCCGTTTCTCTCTGTGAAGATGTATTCCTGCATCTTAGGGTTCCAGCTTCTTGTGTGCTGTCCGAAATGGACGCCTGCATCAAGCAGCTGCTTAATATAAATAATAGACATAATTATGTCCTCCTTCGGTTTTTCCACCACAGTAGCTTTGGCGATGCAATCCCCTTACGTTACAAGGATTTTGAAGGAGACACCGACACCGCAGACGTGGTACTGTGTGTGTAATTTTATTTTTGCTATGCTTTTGCACAGCATTGTTGATTATAACATATAATATATATTTTTGCAAGCAATATCGAAATTGTTTACATATTATTTACAATTATTTTGAGCTCATAAACCTTTTTTTGCCCGTTCTGCATCCGTTATCACTGCAACAGAGCTCATTCTGCGGTATTTTGATGAGAATTGCGTCCTCTCCGATACATTCGATCTTACACCAAGGGATCACGTATTCGGTCTTTTTACAAAACAGCGACCAGCCGCCGCTGTCCGACACGGTAATCGAGAGGATTTTTCCATCATCGAGATCGATCTCGAAATCGCAGGGATAGCCCAGCCGCTCGCCACCGCAAAGATTGATGACCTCTCTCTCGCTCAATTCTGACATACTGATTTTTCTCATAGCATTACCTCCAAAATGAGCTGCCGCAATTTTTGCGACAGCTCTTAATGCTATAATATATGCGAAAGATCAGATTTTCTTTCTGTTTTTCGAGATCAAATTTTCAATCAGCAATGCGATCACGTAGAGCAAGGCAAATGCGGGAACGATGAGGAACTCCTTGTCACCGATGCCGTTCTCAAAGAATACGTCGATGAAGGGAGCCTGAGTGGATACCGCGCATACGGACAGAAGTATAGCGTATGCAAGCAATACCTTCAACCAGCAGTTTGCTCTTCCCTCGCCCTTCTTGGTAAATCTTCGGTTGATCAAGAACACCTCGGCAAAGCCTGTGAGCAGGACGCAAAGGAACACGGCGAGCGTATAGGTGGCATCCTCGCCAAAGAATCCGACGGCATCCAGGATCTTTATCGCAACCGAGGCTGCGAAGGCGACGGATGCTCTCGCGATGACACCGGGCAGGCTTTCCTTGATCAGCTCGATCGGATAGAGGGTGAAGTCTCTTCTTTGCGCAAGGATACTTCCCTTATGCTCCGCGTCGTTGAAGACGGTGATCGAAAGCAGGGCGATCACGCCTGACATTACAGCCGCCTGCAAGGGGTCGATCAGCATATTACCCGTCAGCACGGACATAGCCGAGAAGGTCAGCAACGAGCTCATCAGCATAACGAACAGAAGCGCGGACTGTGCGATCGAAACGTATGCTCCGCGCGAAAGCTTCAGCGCGTTGAGGATCGAGGACATACCTCCGCTGTTTTCGTGGAATCGCTTTACGATGACCTTTGAAAGCAATCTTGTCTGCTGGGAGCAGCGGACGTTGGTTTCTCTTCCCTCGGGCGGGATCTTTTCATAGACGGAATCTCTGTATTTATCGTTTGCATAATTCACCACGTCACAGCTGACGGCAACGTCGGCGTGAGACATGATGCTGTTATAATCGTTGCTGATGCCGTAAGCGGCAACCTTGGCGCCACGGCGACGCATTGCAGTCAGCAGCTCGGAATACTCGTCAGCCGTGAATCCAACGTAAGCGCAATAGCTTCCGATTCCTTCGGTAACGCTCATATCCGCCTTCGCAAACTCAGACGCGTAGGCGATCCTTCCCGTAAACAAGGGAGAAAGCTGAGGATCCTCGATGATCCTTGCGGTCTGCTCTCCTTCTCTGCCGAGGAGGGCTGTCACCTTTACGTTAAGCTTTTCAAGCTCGGGGATCACGACCGCGAGCTCGCTCTCTCTCTTTTGCTCAAGGACGATCATACCCTCGAATACGTTCTTTCCCTCATTTTCCGTAACAACGTACAGGCATTTTGCACCGTCCGCTATGGCATTTTTTCGGAAGATCACGATATTCTCCAAATCGTCCGAATACATCTCTCTCAAGGTAGCGCCGTCTCGGATATATTTACAGCTTTTGAAGGTCTCCTCCGAGAAGAACAGAGAGGTTCTGTAAATCTCGCTCTCGGTCTCGGCGCAGGCATATCCGTTTCCGCGGTTACCGTCCACGGCGAAATAAAGTGATTTTATAGCAAGATTCGCTCCGTTTACGTCGAAGCCGCATCCGCGCAAATGGACGGTGATCGCGTCAAGATAACCGTTTTCGATAAATCCGTTTTCGATTCCGCTTTCACGAAGTGCTCTCGCATACGTATGTACCAGCGTCAAAAGTCTTGTACCCGATTTTGTTGCGGGAGTCAGCTCATTCAGCACACCCTCGGAGGTATAAGCCGTGGTAAAGCGGAAGCCGCCCTCCCCAAGACCTGCACTGCCTACAAGAACAACGTCGGTAATACCGCTGAGCGTATCGAATGCGCGAACGTTTCGTACTGCCGCGAAGTTGTCCTTTTTGCGCTTTGATGCTCTTTTACCGGAAAGCTTTTTGACGTAGCTTGACAGGATCTCCTCAGCACCGCTGACGGGAAGATCGACGGTCAGATAAGCCACAGCCGAAAGAAGCATAGTAAAGATACAAATGAAGGATTCTCTGCCGCGCAGAGTCAAAAGTCCGATCAGAGAAAGGATCAGAAGAGCGGATGCCGCAATGAAGGAGATCTTATACATTACGGGACGGATCTTTTTCACAGCCTCGGGCTCTGTGTCCTTACCGCCAAGCGCGCCCTCGGGCATATAGGAGGACAGATATACTCTGTCTCCCGTTTCGCAAGCCACCGCGATCGCGCGGCCGCCCGTTATTGCCGTGCCCGCATAAAGCATATTGGCCGCATTGGGCGATGCTACACCGTCGTCTGCGGAGTAAGCTGCTTCCGCTGTTTTTGCGACGCTTCTTCTTCCGATCGTATTCTTTTCGGTGGCGATCAGCTCCTCAACAACGAGGTCTTCGCTTTTGATGATCCTTGCATCACAGGCAAGCAGGTCGCCGACGCTGAGATAGATAACATCACCCGCAACCACGTTGCGACCGTCGGTATACAACACGTTGCCACCGCGTCTGACCTTCACCATCGGGCTTGCAAACTCGCCCATCGCTTCGATCCTTCTTCGCGCACGGCTGCTCAGTATTCCGCCGAAGATCACGGTCGCAAGCACGACGGCAAGGATGGACAGACCAAGGAGAAGTCCCTCCCGATCCTTACTTGCCGAGGAAATGATCACTATCAAAAGCGACGTAATGGCAAGAAGAATCGCAAAGGGGGCGCTTGCAAACGTGACAAATCCCTTCCAAACGGAGCTTCTGCTCTTGACGAACAGGGATTTTCTGCCACCCTTTTCAAGCTTATTCTCTTTTTCCAATCTGTTTCTCGCCTCTCTTGCGGAAAGACCGTCCGACAGATCGGTATTCAGCATTTTTTCTACGGAACCGATATCGTAAATATGCCAATTGTTTGCCATATCTGTTATCCTCTCGTTAATATTTTTAAGAGCATTTCACCAGAAGCTCACCGTTTTCGACGGAAAGCGTTGCCATCTTATAAGAACGCGCGTAGTCGGCGATCATCAGCTCTGCCAAACGGTCCTCAACGTTCTTTTGTATAAACCTGCGCATATTTCTCGCGCCGTATTTTTCGGAGAAGGAGCCGTTTGCGATGAATTTTGCGACCTCACCGTCATATTCAAGGGTCATACCCTTCTCGGCAAGCACCTCGGCAAGCTGATCGAGCATAATATACGCGATCTTGCCGAAGTCGTCCACGTTGAGGCTTCTGAAGGTGATGATCTCATCAACACGGTTGATAAATTCGGGGCGCAAGAAGGAGGAAAGCGCCTTTTCGGTCTTATCCTCGGCATTTTTAGCGCTGTCTCCCGTAAATCCGACGATGCCGCTCCTGTTTTCGGAGCCTGCGTTGGTAGTCATAACGATGACCGTGTTTTCAAAGTTTACGGTCTTTCCGTGCGCGTCGGTAATACGTCCGTCATCAAGGATCTGAAGCAGGATATTCAGCACGTCGGGATGCGCCTTTTCGATCTCGTCGAACAGCACTACGGAATAGGGTCTGCGGCGGATCTTTTCGGTCAACTGACCTGCATCGTCATATCCGACGTATCCGGGAGGAGATCCGATGATTCTGGATACCGAATGCTTTTCCATAAACTCGGACATATCAAGTCTTATCAAGGTCTCGGGAGAATCGAAAAGATCTGCAGCCAACGTTTTTACAAGCTCTGTTTTTCCCACACCCGTGGGGCCTGCGAATATAAAGGAAACAGGCTTTCTCTTATAAGCGATACCCGCGCGGTTTCTCTTGATGGCTCTTGCAACGGCATCAACGGCTACGTCCTGACCCACAAGATGCTTTTTCAGTCTCTGCGCCAGGTTATCGATCTTTGCATACTCGTTTTCGGTGATCGAGGTTGCGGGAACACCCGTCCAAAGCTCAACCACATCGGCAAGATGCTCCTCGGTAAGGACGATCTTATCACATTCGGGAACGATCTCGTCGAGGCGGCGGGAGAGCTGAAGCTCCTCGGACTGTATTCTTGCGATCTCCTCATATTTCTTCAGCGATTCCTCGTCGTTTGCGGCAGAGAGAGATTCAAGCGCTTCTCTGTCCGATTTCAGCCTCAACAGCCTGTCCTTTATTTCAAGGGATTCGTTGAGCTCGCTCGAAGAAAGCGACAGCTTGGATGCGGCCTCGTCCAAAAGGTCGATTGCCTTATCGGGAAGATATCTGTCGGTAATATATCGCTCGGAAAGCGTAACAGCGCGGTAAAGGATCGAATCGGGAATGCGGATCTTATGGAATTCCTCGTAGTAGTGGCTTATACCGCGGAGCATCTCGACAGCCTCGGCGATCGAGGGCTCGTTTACGGTGACGGGCTGGAATCTTCGCTCAAGGGCGGAATCCTTTTCGATATACTTTCTGTATTCGTTCAAGGTTGTGGCACCGATGATTCTTACCTCACCGCGGGAAAGTGCGGGCTTCAGAATATTCGCGGCGTTCACGCTTCCCTCCGCGTCACCCGTTCCGACGATGTTATGCACCTCGTCAATAACAAGGATGGCTCTGCCGTGCTCCTTGACCTCTGCAAGGAGGCCTAAGATTCTCGACTCAAACTGACCTCTGAACTGTGTGCCCGCAACGAGAGCGGTAAGGTCAACGAGGAATATTTCCTTATCCTTCAGCTTATACGGAACGTTTCTGTCCGCGATGCGAATAGCAAGTCCCTCCGCAATTGCGGTTTTACCGACACCGGGCTCACCGATAAGACAGGGATTATTCTTCTGTCTTCTGCAGAGCGTCTGGATAACGCGATTGGTCTCGGGCTCACGTCCGACGATCCTGTCAAGCTTTCCTTCTCTCGCGCTCTGTGTCAGATTCTTACAGTAAGCCGTCAGATACTTATACTGCTTCGGCTGCTGCTTGCCACCCTTGGGCGGCTCTTTTTTGCCTTGCGAGGGGTTGACGGGAACAACGATTCCGCCCTCGTTTTTCGATGCCTGCGGCATATTTTCAGCCGCCGCCTTCAAGGCATCGGCAATTCCGCTGTCCTTGAAGAGCTTCGGCAGGTCGATGGCGGGAGCTCCGCCGTCCTCACCGATATCCTCACCCTGAGGGAACATTTCGGCAAGCTCATCCTCCATATCCTCTACCTGCTCGGGAGTGATGCCCATTTTATTATAGATATCACCCATCATATTTTCAATTGGAAGACCCAACTCTTTTGCACATTTAATACAAAGACCCTGAGAGGTACGCTTTCCCTCCTCGATCTTATTGACAAACACTACAGCCACACGCTTGTGGCAATTGGAACACATTACCATTTCTTATTTCACCTTTTGCAAATCAAATCAAATTTCTTATAAATTCAAAAATCCTTAAGCTGTAAATAAATTTGAAGACGTAAGAATTATTATAGACGTCCAATATTGCGGAATCGGAATTCGTTGCCGCAAGGAATTCCAAAAAGGAATAGACAGCCGTCGCGATCAGCGAGGCACTTAAAAGTCCGAGCACCATACCGAGAAGCAAGCCAAGCGTCTTATCAAGACCTGTCAGGATCGGGATCTTGATGCTTTTCAGACATTTAACTACAATTGATAGCACGATATACACGATCAGAAAGACGGCAACGTAGGCAACGATCGCGGAGATCATATCAACTATGGGGTTGGCGATCGTTTCTGCCATATCGCGGAGGATCTCCTCGCTTGCCTCTGCCGTGCCGTATTTTTCACGCAGAGTGTCGACGTTCACACCGAAAAGTCTTACAAATTCGGTGAATCCATCGGGAAGATTGGCAAAAAACTCCGACATATCCGCACCGCCGCCCGTAAACTCGTTCAGCTTTCCGTAAACGCTGTCGGTAATACGCTGTTCAAAAAAACCGTCTGCCAACGCATAGCCGAGCTGTTTGCCGAAGAACATCGCCGCAAGCATCGAAGCGATAAATTTGCCGATATTGTACACGGTATGCATCAAGCCGAGGCGAAAATGCTTGAAGGTATAAAGCGCAAGGACCGCTATGAGAACAAAATCAATAAACCAATGCATAAAACGCAATTCTCCTTTTAATCAAAGGTTATGTAATACGCTATGCCGTCGGTACAGGCCATGACGTCTCCATTCTCAAAGGTCACGAGACGGGCATTTTCTTCGGAAAATTCAACGCCGCTTCTGAATCCGAAGGTGGTATCGAGCCTTACGATCTCGCCTTCACAAAGCAGATATGCGAATCCGCCGCAAAGCTCAAGATCAAAAACGTTGCCTACGATCCTTTCGGAATACTTGACGGTGCCGTTACTCTCGAGAACGATAAGGCGGTTATCGTCCGAAAGGCTTCCCTCGTCAAACATCATCGCGATCTCGCCGTTTCCGACCGACAGATGGCTGAGCTTGCCCGGGTAGCCGTATTCCTTTTTCATATTGCCCTTCAGATCGTAGATCACCACAAGCTCACTGCAGAACAGAGCGATCCTGTCATTGGACAGGAAGGTTGCGGAGTATGGCATCACGTCGTAAAGCAGAGCGGATGAATACAGCTCATCCTCTCCCCTTTTCAGCACGTTCAATCTGACAAGGCTGTCACCGTCGGCGGCATCGAGCGACATCACCGCAACGTATTTACCGTCCGAGGATACCTCGGCGGACAGCACGTAATCGTTTTTCGAATACTCCGATTCAAGTCTGAATTCCCTATCATACACGCGAACGACAGAGCCGTAATTTCCCGATTTTGTAACGACGCAAAAGCTGCCGTCTGCCGACATATGCGCCGAGCTGATCGGATAATCCAGAGTTTCGGAGTAGACGCTGATAAAGGAATTATAGACGGTAAAGCTGTTTCTGCCTTGATCGTAGATCAGGGCATGGCTGTCGGAGCAGGTGATTCTCGGGTTTGTAAACTCCGAGCCGACGGTGAGCGTCATTCTTCCCGTTGAGGTGAAGAATTTGATCTCGCTGTCGCCTGCCACGGCAAGCCCGTTTTTAAAGGTTGCGAAATCCTGATTATCAAACGGCTTTGAATAATTGAGGGATTCGGGGCGGCTTTCGCTGAAGCTGCTGATATATCCGATATCCTTAAACATATAATATACGTTTTCGTAAGAAATTATTCCCCCGCCGAAGATCAGCGCGATCGCAAGGAATACGCAAAGCAGGCTCACGGAGCACAGTCTTGCCATACCGAAGCCATAGGACAGCCTTGCTTCCTTGGGGCTCGTTTCATCAACGTACCCCGCGTTCTGCTTCTGCTTTTCAACGATCCTTTCGGGAAGGCGAAGCGCTTTGACCTTTTCGGCGATTCCGCGGAACAGTAGGATAGCCCTTCCCAAAAAAGATATATCCCGATTTTCCTTCTTCTTTTTCATAAGCTCTTGCCCTCCTTTCAAAAGCGTTATCGGTACACCACCGAATTCAGATAAAGTCCCTCTGCGGGAGCGGTCATTCCCGCTCGCTGTCTGTTTTTGGATTCTATGATCTCACCGATGCTGTCTGCATCGATCTTTCCCTGCGCCACGGCAACCAGCGTTCCCGTCATGATCCTTACCATATTATATAGGAAGCCGTCTGCGGCGACCCGAAAGACGATCTCATCTCCCGTTTTCGTCACGGTTGCGTATTTTACGTCACGCACGGTGGATTCCACCTGCGAGCCGCTTGCCATAAACGCGGAAAAATCGTGCTTTCCCACAAAGTCCTGCGCCGCCGCGTTCATCTTCTCAACCGCGGAAGCATCGAATACGTGCGGAATATGCCAAGCTCTGCCAACCGAAAAAGGGTCTCTCGTTTGGCTGTTGCAGATCCTGTACACGTATTCCTTATATTTTACGTCGTATCTTGGGTGAAAGTCCTCGCTTACCCACCCGGCTTGCTTAACGGCGATATCCGCGGGAAGATGGGCATTGAGCGCCATCGGGATCCGCGAGACGTCGATATGCGTTTCAAGCGTTTGCTCTCCCGCCTTTGTGATCGCCGCGCAAAAGCAGTTTGCGTGCACGCCCGCATCGGTTCTGCTGCATCCCGTAACGTCACAGTCAAATCCGAACAGCTCTCTTGCGGCGCGGTTTAATTCTCCCTGCACGGTCCGCCCCTTTGGTTGGACCTGATAGCCGCAGAAGTCTGTTCCAACGTAAGAAAAAGTCAAAAGTAGCTTCATTCACTCTCACCGTTCCTTTAAAGAGAGCACCACCAGATCGAATCAAAGCTGACGTACATATTGATCAGCACGACGCCGACGCCGAAAATGATCATAACAAGCAGCGCCGCAAAATCACGGAACGCGAATTTCAGCACGTTAAGCCTTGTTCTTCCCTCGCCGCCTCGATAGCAACGACAGGTCATAGCTGTGGCAAGCTCTCCCGCGCGCCTGAATGCCGAGATAAAGAGCGGGATCAGCACGGGGATCAGCGCCTTCGCGCGCTTTACGATCGATCCGTTTGAAAAATCCGCGCCTCTTGCCTTTTGCGCCGCCATGATCTTTTCCGTCTCTTCAATGATCGTCGGAATAAAGCGAAGCGCGATGGTCATCATCATTGCGAACTCGTGAACGGGAATATGGAGCACCTTGAGGGGCGAGAGCAGCTGCTCAAGTCCGTCGGTCAACTGAATTGGTGTAGTAGTATACGTCAAAAAGATACCCGTACCGATGATCATGGAAACGATTCTGACCACGATGAATACGGCATTATAGATTCCGCTGATGTAAATATTGATAAATCTCCAGGAAAACAGCAGCTCGTCTGCTTCTCCCTTTGTCCAGAACACGTTCAGAACCGCCGTGAAGAGCATAATGAAAATGATCGCCTTGATCGATTTCAGCACGATCTTTACGGGGATTTTGCTGACGATGATCAGAAGAAACGCCGAGATCAGCAAAAGCGCAAAGCTTATAGGGTTTTTACAAAGAAAGCTGCAAACAATGTAAAGGATACCGATGATGATCTTGATTCTGGGATCAAGTCGGTGCATGATCGAATCCGCGGGATAATACTGTCCAAAGGCTATACCCTTCATTTTGCACCTCCAAACAAGGCAACGAGCGCCTTCTCCGCGTCGTCTACGGTGTAGATATCCTGAGGAAGCGCGATTCCCTTTTGCGCGAGCAAACGCACAAGATAGGTCATTTGCGGAACGCCGAGGCCGATCTCCTCAAGCTCGTCACCACGGCAAAAGATCTCGTTTCTCTTGCCTGCCATCGCAACTTTCGCGTGCGACATCACAACGATATTTTCGCAATATTTTGCCATATCGTCCATACTGTGGCTGACGATAATGACCGCCGCGCCCGTTGCATCTGCATAGCTTCGGATTCCTTCAAAGATCGAGGATTTGCCTGCGGGGTCAAGTCCTGCGGAGGGCTCGTCAAGCACAAGCACCTCGGGGCGCATCGCCATAATACCGGCGATCGCGGCACGGCGCTTTTGTCCACCCGACAGGTCGAAGGGAGATTTCGTCAGATTTGCTCTGTCAAGGCCGACGAAGTCGGCGGATTCGAGCACTCTTCTTTTGATCTCTTCCTCGTCAAGTCCCATATTGCGAGGGCCGTAAGCAATATCCGCCTCGACGGTCTCCTCAAACAACTGATATTCGGGATACTGCATAACAAGACCTACGCGGTATCTGACCTTGCTGATCTCCTTAGGCTTTGCCCAGATATCCTCTCCGTCGAGAAGGATCCTTCCCGAGGAGGGCTTGAGCAGGCCGTTGAACATCTGCACGAGGGTAGATTTTCCCGAGCCCGTGTGACCGATGATGCCGGTTATGCAATTGGTTTCTATATTGATACTGACGTCGTCCAGAGCCTTGATCTCAAAGGGAGTTCCCGCTCCGTAGACGAACGACACGTTTTTTACTGTTATTTTTGACATTTTGATCTCCATGCCGCTTTGCGGTCATAAAATTCATGCTTTCAGAGCAGATGCTATGGTTTCCGCGCACTGCTCGGGGGTATTGATCTCACCCGGGAGCTTGATTCCTCTCTTGCGCAGGCGGAGCAAAAGATCTGCACACTGAGGCAGGTCGAGCCCTGCGCTTCTCAATATCTGAGATTGCGCGAAGATTGTTGACGGTGAGCCGTCGAGAATGATCTGTCCGTCGTTGATGACGATCACTCTGTCCGCTCTCACGGCCTCATCCATATAGTGGGTGATCGTCAGGACAGTTTTCCCTTCTTCACGGTTCAGCTTTTCAATGGTATCCACCACGTCGCGCCTGCCCATAGGGTCGAGCATTGCCGTGGACTCATCAAAGATCATACAATCAGGTCTCATTGCAATGATTCCCGCGATGGCGATCCTCTGCTTCTGACCGCCCGAAAGACGGTGCGGCTCGTGATGGGCATACGCAGTCATTCCCACCGTTTCAAGGGCGGAATCGACTCGCTCTCTCAGCTCCTCTCTCGGCAAGCCGAGATTCTCGGGGCCGAAGGCAACGTCCTCCTCCACGATTGTGGCGACAAGCTGATTGTCGGGATTCTGAAAGACCATTCCGATCTTCTTTCTGAGATCGTACACGTCGTCCTCGGTCATATCCTCCGCGGTGATATCAACGCCGTCGATCTCGATGCTCCCCTCAAAGAAATCGTAATCGTCGATTACGAGGTTCAAAAGCTTCGCAAGTGTGGATTTGCCCGAGCCGTTATGCCCAAGCACAGCCACGTATTCGCCGCGCTCGATATCAAGCGAGACGTTTTTCAGGACGGGGATCGGATTTCCGTCGTCGTCCTTATATGCATAACTGAGATTTCTTATTTGAATATAAGACATCGTAAAATTCCTTTGCTCGTAAATTATTTACTGCTTGTCCAACGCGTGCTTGCACCGCAAGGAAGCACCGCTCCCGTTTGCGACACGCGGAGACCGATCTCGCCGGCTTCTATCTTGCCGCCGTAGATGGCTTTTACCTTCAGGTCAAGGATGTAGCTCATAGTCAGAGGCGAAAGACCCGTGGTATAAGAATTGATCAGGAAAAACAGGGGCTCTCTCGACAAAAGCTGTGCGGCAAGGCCGACGAACTCATCGATGCTGTCCTCAAGCTTCCAGACCTCTCCTCCGGGGCCTCTTCCGTACGAGGGGGGATCCATAATGATGCCGTCGTATTTATTTCCGCGGCGGATCTCTCTTTCGATAAACTTTTTGCAGTCGTCCACGATATAACGGATCGGCGCGTTTTCAAGACCCGAAAGAGCGGCGTTATCCTTTGCCATCGCAACCATTCCCTTGGAAGCGTCCACGTGCACCACCTGCGCGCCCGCCTTTGCCGCGGCGATGGTTGCGCCGCCCGTATAGGCAAAGAGATTGAGCACCTTGATGGGTCTGTTTGCGTTCTTGATCAGGGATGAGAACCAATCCCAATTGGTCGCCTGCTCGGGGAAAAGTCCCGTATGCTTAAAGCCCATAGGCTTCAGGCGGAAGGAAAGGTCACCGTAGGAAATATCCCAAGTCTCAGGGGTCTTTTGCTTGACCCAGCCGCCGCCTCCGTTGCTTGAACGGCGGTAAACACCGTCTGCCTGATTCCAAGCGGGGTGTCTTGCAACGCCCTTCCAGATGATCTGAGGATCGGGACGCACCAATATGTATTTTCCCCAACGCTCCAGACGTTCTCCGTCGGACGCGTCAAGCAATTCGTAATCCTGCCATTTATCACTGCACCACATATTTTATAACTCCATATTTAAGTATTTATGAATTTTAGGTCATTTGTTGTAATATTGCGCGAGCCTTGATGCGCCGCTGTGTCCGTGACACACCGCGATCGCAAGCGCGTCTGCGGTATCGTCTGGCTTCGGAGGTGCCGGAAGATTCAAAAGCGAGGTGACCATCGTAATGACCTGCTTTTTTTCCGCGCGACCGTATCCGACAACGGCCTGCTTGACCTGCAAGGGGGTATATTCCGCAATTCCGAGTCCCTTTCGCTTTGCCGAAAGAAGGATGATCCCTCTCGCCTCGGCAACAACGATCGCGGTCTTTGAGTTGGTATTGAAGAACAGCTCCTCAACAGCCATCTGATCGGGCTTATATTTATCGATGATCTCGTTCATGCCCAAATAGATCCGCTCAAGTCTGTCGACGATCGGCATTCCCGCGGGGGTCTGGATCGAGCCGTAGCCAAGGGTCTTGAATTTCATTCCCGAGTATTCCACAACGCCCCAACCGACGATGGCATATCCCGGGTCGATTCCGAGTATGATCATTTTAGCCGAGCCCTCCTCATTCCGTCAAATTTCGTCAAAGGCAATACTGCCCCATTATCATATTCATATTATTATATCACATTAATGCGCACCTGTCAAATACATTTTTTGAAATTTTGTGAACCCAAAGAAAATTTTAGTAAAATGGTTTACAAGATTGGATAATTATGTTATAATAATTGGTGAATTATTTATAAGGCGGTTTTTACGGTATGCAGATAATCAAAATCAGTGTTGGTGACACGCTTGAATTGAAAAAGCCACATCCCTGCGGCGAAAAGCTGTTCAAGGTTTTACGCGTTGGCAGCGACGTGCGTATCGTTTGCTGCGGATGCGGGCGGGATATGACGCTTGACCGCATCAAGCTTGAAAAATCAATCAAAAAGATCATCACCGAATAGAGCTTCCCCGTTACCCCACGAAAGGAATCCGAAATGAAAGAGCAAAAGAACAAAACGAACGGCACAAACACTGCCGAGCTTTCCACTCCCCTGCCGCAGAACGGCTGGACTGAAAAGAAAAACAAATTTGGTACTGCCTACAGAGCTATCAAGAGCGAATACGGCTACATCTGGCTTGGAGCATTGATCCCTGCGGTCATATTTTTCCTGATCTATCTGTGTCGCGGTCTGTATCCCTTCGGAGACGGTACCGTGCTCGTGCTTGACTTAAACGGTCAGTACGTCTACTTCTTCGAGCATCTGCGCAACTGCGTTTTGGAGGGAGACAGTCTGCTGTATGCGTGGGAAAGAGCCCTTGGCGGCGAATTTCTCGGTATGTACGCTTATTATATCGCAAGCCCGCTCTCCTATCTGATCTGTCTGTTCCCTTACGACAAGACGCAAGAATTTTTGCTGTTTATGTTCATGCTGAAGGCGGCGCTTTGCGGCGGCACCATGGGCTTCTATCTCCACAAGCACTCCGTGAACAAGAACAAGCTCACCGTTGTTGCTTTTTCCGTGCTTTACGCTATGAGCGCTTATTGCGTGGTTCAGCAGAACAACACGATGTGGATCGACGCGGTCATGTGGCTCCCTCTCGTTACCTACGGTGTTGAGCAGATCGTGAAATACGGAAAATACAAGTGCTTTGTGATCTTCCTGTCTCTAACCATCCTCAGCAATTTCTATATTGGCTACATGGTCTGCATCTTCGTCTTCCTGTATTTCTTTTTCTTCATGCTGGCATACAAGGATAACAACGTCAACAATCCTCATTTTGAAGATAAGCATTTCTTGAAGTCCTTTGTGCGCATTGCCTTCTTCTCGATCATCGCGGTCGGTATTTCCGCGGTCATCATCCTCGGTGCTTATTATTCTCTCAGCTTCGGTAAGAGTGAATTCACCGATCCTTCGTGGGAGATCACAATGAGATTCGATTTCTTCGATCTTCTCTTCAAGCTTCTCCCCTCCTCTTACGATACGGTTCGTATCGACGGCTTGCCCTTTATCTACTGCGGTCTTTTGACCGTTATTCTCGCTCCGCTTTTCTTCTGCTCCAAAAAGTTTACCGCAAGAGAAAAGATCGTCAGCGCGATCTTCCTTCTGATCTTCGTATTCAGCTTTATGATCTCCTCTGTCGATCTGATCTGGCACGGCTTCCAGAAGCCCCAATGGCTGAATAACCGCTACAGCTTTATGTTCTGCTTCTTCCTTGTATTCCTTGCCTTCCGCGCGATGGATCACATTGAGGAGATCAAGCCCAAGAGCATCGGATGCGTCTCGGCATTTATCTTTATTTTCGTTGTGATGCTTCAGCAGTTCAAGGGTCAGTATGAGGAAAAGCTGCAGAACCTCACCTACGGAAATGGAGATTTCGTGGTTCACGAATTTGCCACGGTTATGCTGACCATCGTCTGCCTCGTAGCCTACATCTGCATTATAGCGGCGATGAAAAGCAGTAAAAACAAGGATCTTGTCGCAACCGTTCTGCTTGTTACGGTTTGCATCGAGGCATTCTTCAGCGGTCTTTGCAACATCAACGATCTTGACGAGGACGTTGGCTATACCGAGTATCAAAAGTACAACGAATTCAACCTTCTCTTCCGGCCCGTGGTCGACACGCTGACCGAGGAATACGATACCTCCTTCTACCGCTTCGAAAAAACCTATCACAGAAAGTATAACGACAATATGGCGCTGGACATCCGCGGTGTTTCCAATTCCACGTCCACGCTGAACAAGAGCACCGTCAACTTCCTTAGAATGCTCGGTTATTACTCGCAGTCTCACAAGTCGCAGTATCTTGGCGGAAATCCCGCAACCGACTCGCTGATCGGATTGAAGTACATCATTTCCGACAGAGATCTCAGCAGCCTTTACGGCGATCCCGTGCTGACAGGCTCCGATTACGCAAACTACCTTGGCGTTACGATGGACGAGCTCCGCGAAATGACCTTTGCGGACGAATACAAGGACTACACCGCCGAGGATCTTAACGTATATTACAACCCCTACGCGCTTTCTCTCGCCTTTGCCGCATCCGAGGACGTTTTCAACGTTAATATGGCCGATCATAACTCTTACGTTGAAGAGGATGACGAAAAATACAATCCCGAGGGTTATATCACTCCCTTTGAGAGATACAACGCTCTGATCACCGCAATACTCGGTGAGGACGAGACCGTTGAGATATTCAAGCCCGCCGCACAGAACGGTTCTCCTTCTCTTTCGGGCGCAACGGCAACGGAATCCTCCGGTCATTACAAATACAAGGGCGACGGCGGTAAGATCACCTATTCTTATTCCGTTCCCGAAAACACGATGCTCTATCTCTTCCTTCCCGCTCATTATAACAGAGAGATCAAGCTCTCCTCCGATACGGTCAAGATCTTTGACGGCACCACAAAGCTTTCCAAGTGCAACGACCGAATCGTTGAGCTTGGATACGTGGAGGGCAACGACTACAGCTTTACCGTTACGATCAGCAACAGCCGCGATGAGTTCTACACCAAAATAGCAAGCTCTTATATCTACTACATTGATATGGAGCTTCTTGAGGAAGTGATGACTAAGCTTCAGAGCAATCAATTGATCCTCGACGAGGAATATGAGGAGCACGATATCAGCGGCACCATTACCACGGACAACGACGGACAGCTGATCCTGACCACGATCCCCTACGACGAGGGCTGGAACGTTTACGTTGACGGCAAAAAGGTGGAGGTCACACAGGCAGCCGACGCGCTTCTTTCCTTCACAATCGAGGATTCGGGCGAGCACACGGTCAGATTCAAATATCGCTCCAAGGCATACTCCGCAGGTCTTGTGATCACCTTGATCTGCCTTGCCGCCTTCGTTCTCATCATCGTATTTGAGAAAAAGCTGAAAAGGATCGCGATCGTCAAGCGTTATTTCGACGTTCCCAAGCTTTCCGATCCCAATCCCGCTCCCGTGAACGTGATCAAGCACAAGAAGAAATAATCAGTAAAGGAATCCGACGAATGTTTTATTATATTTCAGGAAAGCTTGCTATGGCAAATCCCACCACCGCTGTCATTGACGCGGGTGGGGTTGGCTACAAGCTGACCATCAGCGAAAACACCTACAATTCCCTGCCACCGAGGCACACGCAAGACAATCCCGTAGCAAAGCTCTTCACTTACATGGCTGTCCGTGAGGACGGCATCGAGCTTTTCGGATTTGCAAGCGAGACCGAGCTTTCCTCCTTCAAGATGCTGCTTTCCGTATCGGGCGTTGGCCCTAAGGCGGCGATCTCGATCCTGTCTCTTCTGACACCCGAGAGATTCGCTCTTGCCGTTTGTACCGAGGACCGCAAAACGATCTCCAAGGCCAATGGAATCGGCCCTAAGACAGCCGCCCGCATCATTCTTGAGCTGAAGGACAAGCTTATGAAGGAGACCGATCTTGATGCGGCAGCCAACGCAAGCATTGAGAGCGCTGCTCCCGTGAAGACCGGATCGGGCAAGCTCAGCGAGGCGCAGGATGCGCTTATGGTGCTCGGTTACTCGAGAACAGAGGCCTTGAACGTACTGAAGAACATCGATACCCAGACCTTGGAGCTTGAGGAGATCATCAAGAAAGCACTTAAGCTTTTGATGAAATAAAATACGGAGGTAAAATCATATGTTCACCAATGATGAAGAATTCGACTTTGAAAATCGAATCGTTTCTACCTCTTATTCCGCAGAGGACTCCGACACCGACGTTTCCTTGCGACCCAAGACCCTTGACGATTATATCGGTCAGGACAAGGTCAAGGAAAATCTGAAGGTATATATCGACGCGGCAAAGCTCCGCGGCGAGTCACTTGACCACGTGCTTCTCTACGGCCCTCCCGGCTTGGGTAAGACCACGCTTTCCAACATCATCGCAACCGAAATGGGAGTCAATATCCGCGTGACCTCGGGTCCCGCAATTGAAAAGCAGGGCGACCTTGCGGCGCTTCTGACCAACCTCAACGAGGGTGACGTGCTCTTTATCGACGAGATCCACCGTCTCTCCCGCCAGGTCGAGGAAATCTTGTACCCCGCAATGGAGGACTTTGCGCTTGATATCATTATCGGTAAAGGTCCTTCGGCGAGAAGCATCCGTATCGATCTGCCGAAATTTACGCTCATCGGCGCTACCACGAGAGCAGGTCAGCTGACCACTCCCCTTCGCGACCGATTCGGCGTTGTTCTCAAGCTTGAGCTTTACACTCCCGAGCAGCTTGCAACCATCGTAGCAAGAAGCGCAAGCATTCTCGGCATCGATATCACCGAGCAGGGCGCGTATGAGATCGCGTCACGCTCCCGCGGCACTCCCCGTATTGCCAACCGACTTCTGAAGCGTGTGCGTGACTTCGCGCAGGTCAAGGGCAAGGACGAGATCGACAACGAGATCGCGCAGTTTGCGCTTGACAAGCTTGAGATCGACGAGCTCGGTCTTGACAGCACGGACAAGCGAATGCTGGAAACCATTATTAAATTCTACGACGGCGGCCCTGTCGGTCTTGACACGCTCGCGGCAACGATCGGTGAAGAAGCCGTTACGCTTGAGGACGTTTACGAGCCTTATCTGATGCAGATCGGCTATCTCAGCCGCACACCGAGAGGAAGATGCGTTACAAGACTTGCTTACGAGCATCTTGGCATCAGACCGAAGGCTGTAGTCAACAAGGACAGTCACCAATTAAGCTTTCTCGCCGACGACGAGGATAATCAATAAAAGGTAGGTAGTATTATTATGAAAAAGTATCTTTTGCAGGAAAACGGCAATTTTTACAAGGCAAATTTGCACTGCCACACCACACTTTCCGACGGCAGACGTACTCCCGAGGAGATCAAGGAGCTTTACAAGAGCCTTGGATATTCGATCGTGGCTTACACGGATCACGATATTATGATCCCCCACGACGATCTGAATGATGAAGGCTTTCTCGCGCTTCACGGCTTTGAATACGAGATCAACGATCCCGATTGCAAGGTCAACTGCGAGATCAAGACCTGTCATATCTGCTTTATCGGTATCGATCCCGAGAACATCACGCAGCCTATGTGGAACGTGGGTTACGCTCGCATCGGTCACGCGCAGGAAAACGCGCATCTTGTAAAATACGACGAGAACGAGCCTCCCTACTTCCGCCAATACAGCGGCGAGGCACTCTCCGAGATGATGAGGATCGGTCGTGAAAAGGGCTTTTTCGTAACCTATAACCACCCCGCATGGTCGCTTGAGGCTTATCCTCAGTACATGAGCTACAACAATATGAACGCCTTCGAGATGTACAACGGCGGATGCCTCGCCGCAGGCTATGCGGATTACCACCCCAGAGTTTACGACGATATGCTGATGGGCGGAAAAAAGCTCTACTGCATCGGCGCGGACGATAACCACAACGGCGCAAATCCTGCATCCCGCAGATACGACTCGGGTTGGGCTTGGACTATGATCAAGGCTGACAGTCTTGATTACTCTACGATCACAAAGGCGCTTGTTGACGGTCAGTTCTACGCCTCCGAGGGTCCCGAGATCACCGAGCTCAGCTTTGAGGACGGCCGTGTTCATATCGAATGCTCCAAGGCGGACAAGATCTGCTGTAACTACGGTGTCCGTCACGCGGAGATCGCCCTTGACGAGGATGGCAACGGCATTACAAGCGCAAGCTTCGGTATGAAGCCCGAATGGAAGTATTTCCGTGTTACCGTTGTTGGCAAGGACGGTAAGACCGCTTGCACCAATGCATATTTCGCAGAAGATCTTTTCGAGGCATAAAAAATTGGGAAGAACCGCTATGGTTCTTCCCTTTTTTATCAAGTTAATTTAGACGTTACCTTTTTCTTTTAACCAATTCCCAAGCAATTGCGACAATAATATCTGCAACACCTAACAATGCAAGTTTTGAAAACAAACCGTCTTTCTCATATTTAAACACGAAAAGAAACGTGGAAAAATCAGCCCCGCCGATGATATCCTTATTTCCCGTTTCGACGATTGCCAAAACAATAGAGATACACAGGAGAAGAACACCTATAGAAAGCACAAAAAGAGCAATTTTATTATTTTTCATTTAATAAGCCTTTCTCATTTCGATTATCATGCAGTTTTCTCTACAAATATTATATCAAATTTTTTCATCAACAGCAATTGACATAGTAAACAATATGATAAACCGCATTTTGTAAAAATACGCTAAAATAAATGGCTTTTCTCTTCTATTTTTGAAAGTTTTTGAACGGGTGAGGGGGCGTGGGGGAGAGGGAGAACTTTTTTCAAAAAGTTCTCCCTCTCCCCC
>JAFTRQ010000059.1 GCA_017462125.1 Clostridia bacterium
TATTAAATTTTGATGCGCCGTGCGCACTATCTGTTGTGACTAAGCCTCTGTCATCGTTGCAGGCAACTCGCCAATCGGCAAGTCACTGCCACTCGCTTCTCCTCGCTTCATCCGCCGCAGGCGGCGCTCGGATAAGCTCCCAAACTGTGCCACACCCCGAATATTAAATTTTGATGCGCCGTGCGCACTATCTGTTGTGACTAAGCCTCTGTCATCGTTGCAGGCAACTCGCCAATCGGCAAGTCACTGCCACTCGCTTCTCCTCGCTTCATCCGCCGCAGGCGGCGCTCGGACAAGCTCCCAAACTGTGCCACACCCCGAATATTAAATTTTATGCGCAACTATTAAGCAATCTCAGACACACCCGATAGTATATCATAAAAATTGGCTTTTGTCAAGTGATTTGGAGAAAATAATTCGGCATTCTATGCGAAGCTTTCCGCGAGAAAATTTATTTCGCTTCAAAGCCAAACAGGGCATTGACAATTATTTTTTTATGGGGTATAATTGAATATAATGAGTTCTTGAAAGGAAAGCATAGATTATGAAAAAGACAATAGCGACGTTATTGGCGCTGTTGCTGACGTTCACGGTGATTTTTACGTCGTGCAACCAAGGTGACGGCAATGATGACACTGACTTTACCGCGGGCGATTCTACCTCCGCCGAAACAGAGGAGAGCGGATCTGAATCCGAGCAGGCGACAGAGAGCGGCGAAAGCAACACCGCCGAGAGCGAAGCAGGCTCGGCAGAGCACACCACCGAGAGCGAAACGGAGGCGGTTGCGGAGGTGGAAAAGGCATACGTTGCCGATTTCAACAGCGTTGACGCTTCAAAGCTTGTGAATCTGTTCAGCGGACACAATATGCTGAACGTATCCGTTGAAAGCGACGGAGACGGCGAGCAATATGCGCGCTTGGCCGCAACGGGCGCGTCGGGCGACCCTTACGTTTCCTTCAGTATGACTAATTTTGTGAAATACAGCAAGGGCGAGAGAGTTCGCGCAACCGAATACCCGTACGTAATGCTCAAGGTGCGCAACGAGGGCTACTCCAGCGGCACGTTCGAGCTGTACTACTACGCAGGCAACGTGCAGGACGCGCAGGCGGGCATGATGGTGACCTCCTCCTATGACGTGACCGAGGAGGGATGGCAATATCTGCTGTTTGATCTGTCAAGCGCCAACGGCTGGGAGGGCTTTGTAAACGGCTTCAGACTTGACGTTACCACAAACGCGCTTGCGGCAGGCGAAGCGATCTGTATCGCCGAGATCCGCTTTTTGGAGAGTGACAAGGGCTATTACGATACCCTTGATCTGAATTGGGACGCGGTCGGAACACCCATTGATCCCGAGGCAGAGAAGGAGGCAAGCGAGCTTCTTGCGTCTCAAAAGGCACCTTCCACAGCCTTTGACTCCTATAAGGCCGAGAAGGCAGAAAACGAGATGTCGTCTCTGCATATTTGGTTTGATCACCTTTACAATCGCACCTCACAAAGCGACAACACCGCCACGGATAAGATCACGTATCAGATGAAGCTGGCGAAGAATGAAGCCGAGGCTTGTCAGATGATCCTTGCCTCCGACAGCGACGTCAGCGGCTTGAAGGTCAGCATCACCGATTTCAAGAACGCATCGGGAAGCACACTTGAGACCGAGCTCTTCTGGGGCTATTACTTCAACGTTGACGGACAGATGATCGTCGACCCCCTGCCTCCCGTCAATTACACCGCAGATCAGACGATGCTTGATTGGTTGAACGGCGGCAATGGCAGAGGCACTACCATCGAGAATTTCCAAAAGTATGACGGCTTCGATATAAAGAGCGGCGAGAATCAGACCTTCGTCATCAAAGTGACCTCAACAGCCGACACACCCGCAGGCGAATACAGCGCCACGCTGACCGTATGCGACAGCGAGGGTAAAGAGGTCAAAAAGGTTACCGTATTTGCATATGTGTGGAACTTCACACTTACCGAGGAGACCTCCTGCAAGACGTTGATGGATATGAGCAGCTATAGCGTCTATATGTCCTATTTTGATTTCGGCGCCGATCTGAAGAACGAGGAGGGGCATAACCTGTCGCAGATCTACTACGATTTCCTTCTGAAGAACAGAGTGTGTGCATACTCCTTGCCCTTCGGCAACAGCGACGGAAGCTTTTCCGATCAGCGCCTGTTAGGCTATCTGAACAATCCCAGAGTCGTTGCCTTCCAGACGCTTGGCTGGAGTCAGGCGCTTAACGGCACCAACGTGTCGAATGCCTATAATTTCCTGAAGCAAAACGAAAAATGGCTTGATAAAGCATACTTCTATCCCGTTGACGAGCCCTTGACCATCGAGCGACTTGACGACATCAACGGCTACGGCGAGCTGCTTTCGGAGAATTTCCCGGGATATAAGCTGATCGTGCCGATGCACGTGAACTATAACGTTGCGGGCGGCGACTTCTTCTCCTACGTCAAGGATTACGTGACCGTATGGTGTCCCCACACATATTTCTATACAAGCTTTGCGGAATGGTACGCAAACCGTGCGCTGACCTATAGCTGCTCCGCCATCACCGAGGCGAAGCTTGGCACCTTCAGAGAGCGTATGGAGACAGAGCAGGCGGGCGGTGACGAGGTCTGGTGGTACGTAACGAGAAGACCCGATAACCCCGAGATCACCTTGAATATGGATTCTGCCGCCGTCAATATCAGAACACTCTTCTGGCAGCAAAAGCTTTACGACGTAGACGGATTCCTTTACTACAGCGTAAACCATTGGAGCAACGGCTCCGACCGTTGGTACGTGCCCTCTGCCGATACCTTCCTTGAGGGACTCGACGCTATGCACGAGATCAATAAGTCTATCGACCTCGATATGTACGGCAGCGGCATTCTGATCTACAGCGGCGTATATTTTGCGCAGGTCGAGCCTGTAGCAAGCCTCCGTCTTGAATGTGTCAGAGACGGCATTGAGGATTTCGAGTATCTGACGATGCTGGAAGAGGAGTACGGCAAGGACGTCGTGGACGCGATCATCAGTAAGTGGACCACGGGAATCGGCGAGTATGAGACCGATGCGGAAGCCTTCGCCGCGCTTCGCGATAAGCTTGGCGCATTGCTTGAGAGCGTTGCGGAATAAAACAATTCAATAAAACAGATCCCCTCAGCGTAGCCTTGAAATCCTTCAAGGAGCTACTCGGAGGGGATCTTTATATCATTAGGTTTGATAGCGACTGATGATCTCGTCCTGCGATTCGGCACCGAGCTGTACGAACTGAATGGAAAAACCGCCGATCCGAACGATCAGATCGCCGTGCCGCTCGGGATGGCATCTGGCGTCAAGCAGATCGTCAAGGTTGGCTGTGGTGATCTGCGCCATCTGCCCGCCGTTCATCAGATAGGTCTTGATCATAGCGGCGATCTTGTCGCGCAGAACAGGATCGGAGAGAAGCTCTGTGGTCAGCACAACGTTCAAGGTCGTGCCGCCAACACCCTTGTGAAGGGGTAGCTTTGCCACTGAGTTCAGCATTGCGGTAACGCCGCAGTGATCGGCCCCCGGTCTCGGTCCGATGGTGTTGCCCAAGGGCTCACCGCCAAAGCGACCGTCGGGGATGGTACCCGTAAAGGAGCCGTACAGAATACCGCCGTCAAGAAGGGAGCAAGCGCCTACGTATCTGTCTCCGCGGATCGAATTGTATTTTCCGATCTCATCCCAGAACAGATCCAGCACACGAACCGCCATTCCGTCTGCGTCCTCGTCGTCGTTGCCGAATTTCGGAGCGGCATTCAAAAGCATCTGCCTTATCCTTTCGTATCCCTCGTAGTTTGCCTTGATCGCGGACATCAAAGCCTCCTTGGAGATCTTGTTCTCGTCAAAAACAAGCTTTTTTACAGCGGTCAGAGCGTCTGCTACCGCCGCAAGCCCTGCCGTTTCGATCACGCCGTAATTGTAAAGCGGTCCGCCCTTGTCGTGGGGAATTCCTTTTTCAAGACAGCCTTGAGTGAACGGTGTTTTAACGAGCTTTGCGAAATTGGCACCGCGAATGACCTGCCCGCGGTCACACATTGTAAGAAACGGAGCAACGAAATATCTGATCTGCGCCTCGAAAGCGGCAAAAAAGTCTTCAAACGTGTCAAAATCCTCGAATCTGCCCGTGTCGGGACCAAGCTGAACGTCGGGGTATTGAGGCGTTCTTCCGCCATACAGCGTGATCTCAAGAATGCGCGCGAGATTGAAGCAACCGTCCTCACAGCCGAAATTGCTCTTTCCGGGAATCTCGATCTCCTGACAGCCAAGCATCGTATAATCTCTCGCGTCGCGCAAGGGAACACCGATCCGTTCAAGACCGAGGATCACGTTCTCATCGCTGACCACGGTGGGGTCGGACATACCCTCCGCCCACATACCTACAATCAGATCAAGAAGCGCCTTGGGGGTATCGCGATGGATACGCACCGACATCCTCGGGTGCGTGTCGTGAATCGTCCGCAGGATCTGCAAGGACAGGAAGGTCAGATCGTTTGCGGCATCGGAGCCGTCCTCGGGATGAACACCGCCTACCGTGATGTTGTGACAGCCGTTTTCCCACAGCTTGAACATAATATCTGTCATAGCATCCTCGACAGAGATCACGTCCCCGTATTTTAAAGACGCGCAGTAGAAGGGGAATAGGTACTGATCCATCCGCCCGACGCAATCGACCCAATCCCAAAGGGAAAGACACCACATCAGCTGTACTGCCTGATATAAGGTTTCGGGCTTTTTATGGGCAGAATGCGCGCAGTTTGCGGCGATCTCACAGTAGTAGGTCCTCTGTGTCTCGTCAACCTCGCCTCGGGCAAGCTCCCGAGCCTTGTCGGCATACGCTTCAAGCCAAGCGGACATACCGCGGATAATAATGCGGTTCGCCTCGTAAAAATCGAGGGTGTCGCTGTCTCTTTGGTTGCTTGCGGCGCAACGATCTATATAGGCAAGCATCCCGTCAAGCCCCAATTCGAGCAATCTCGGGTAGTCGGGAACGGTGTGCCCCTGATAGCCACCCGCACCGAAAAGGGGAGGATTGCATACTGCCTCAAATGCCTCTCGGCTCCCGAACAGCTCGGCACCCGTAGCGCCGATGTAGCTTGCGTCCAAGGGCTCCATACGACGGCGAAGCGTTTCTTTTTCTTCCTCGTCAAGCGAGGGGTCTTCCTTCAGGCTGTCAACGCTTAACAATCCCCAGCTGAAATGCTCCAAAACAGGATAAATGGGGCGCGTGATGCCAACGATCGCCTCGCCTCGAAGGATCACGCAGGGCGATACCGTCCAAGACCTGACGATGCCGTTGGCAAGATTGATCACGTAAGGCCTTTCGGGATGCTCCCTGAACTCATCGGTAAAGGGAGTCAGCATTTCGGCTTCAACGGGGCAGGTATAGGTGCCCTCGCGCGTGCGGTTCGGCTGAAGCCGTGCCAAAATATCCTCCCGAACCCGTTGCATACGGGGAGAGAATACCATTTTGCTGTCTGTGCTTTTGTAATCTGTCATATTGAAAGCCCATTCCTTTCGAGTGATCCGTGCCTGCGGCATCCAAGCGCAAAGCCGCCTGATAAGCTTATTATAACACGCATTGCTTTGCGTGTCAAGAAAAACGCACGAGAAAACGAAGGATCAATGAGACAGGCTTCTATATTCCTCAGCGAAATGAGCGGCAACCGCGCCGTCGCCCACCGCCGTCACCACTTGGCGAAGCACCTTGGTGCGAACGTCTCCAACGGCGAAAACACCGTCAATGTTGGTCTTTGTGGATTCGTCGGCGATGATATAGCCGCTTTCGTCGAGCGCAAGAATGCCCTTGAAAAGCTCCGTCGCGGGCTTTCGTCCGATGCTGACGAACAATCCGTCAAAATCAAGCCGCTTCTGCTCTCCCGTCTTCAGATTTTCGATGACAGCGCCCTTGATGCGCCCATCGATCACGTAGTCGGAAACCGTGCTGTCCCAGATGAATTCCACGTTGTCGGCCTGCATAAGCGGCTCGTGATAGACCCTTGTGGCGCGCAGGCTGTCTCTGCGGTGGATAAGATAAACCTTTTTCGCAAGATGCGAGAGATAGAGCGCGTCGGAGGCGGCTGTATTGCCTCCGCCAACCACCGCTACCGTCTTGCCCTTGTAAAATCTGCCGTCGCAATGCGCGCAATAGTGAAGCCCCCGCCCGATCAGCTCACCCTCACCGGGAATGCCGAGCTCTCTCGGATTTGCGCCCGTAGCGATGATCACGGTGCGAGATAAATATTCCCCCGACATTGTGAAGACACTTTTGATCTTGCCCGAAAGCGCAAGGGAAGTCACCTCCGCGTATTCGGTCTTCGCGCCAAATCGCTCCGCGCCTGCTTGCATTTTCATACCAAGAGTGAATCCGTCGATCCCTTCGTCAAAGCCCGGATAGTTATCGATGACGTCCGTGATGGCCATCTGCCCTCCCGCAGACATTTTTTCTATGATCAGCGTGTCAAGTCCCGCGCGGGAAGCGTATAATGCCGCGGTATAGCCCGCAGGACCGCCACCGATTATTACCGTATCGTAAACGTGTTGCATAAATTTTTTCGTGTCTTGTAAAGACAGCTCCTTTCATTGCTTTTCCGTAATATATTATAACCTAAAACAGGATTTGTTTCCGTGACCTTATCACAAAAAACTTGACACGTAAGGGAAGCTGTGCTATAATCAAGTAAAGAAATTAGCTGAAGGCGGGTTGTCATAAGGATGTTTTATATATCCTATGAAACAAGCCGATTGACGAGTGCTAAGAAAGTGGCAGTATGGCATAATGCTATACTGTCTTTTCTTATTTTAAGATAACGGCGTTAGGGTATAAAGACTCTACGATTTTTATTAAGGATAGGGTTGCTCAGATGAATAACATCCGTAGCAGAGCCGCAGAGATTATTAATCACGATATAATCTATAATTAAACGAAAGCGGCGACAGAGAGAAATAAATCTCCCTGCCGCCGCGTTTTTTATGCTTCGTAGCAAAACAATATTTTTACAAGGTCATATAAAGGGCGTTTATTTTTGAGAGGGTGAACAAAGCCAATAGAATAAACGAAGGATACGGCATCCATGGTTGCTTTTGGGTTCCAAACTTTCTTTGTTGCAATATCGCCGTACTCACATTTTTCGGAGTCGGCAACGTATTTCAAGTGTTTATTCATCTCGGCAATTTGAGGGTCGCTTTCGTAATTCTTTAATGATACTACTGCAATGCGGGACTTATTATTCTGTGCTTTAATAGATTTAATCAGTTCAAGATACTTATTATCAAACTCTGTAAGGTTCCCTGCAAAATTTGTAAGGTCTGCCTCTCCAATATGAATCAGCACCGTTTCGGGTGCAAGAGGGGCAATAACTTTTTCATATATACTTATGGTTTCGGTGACGGAAAGGTTTTCAAAACTGCGGTTATAAATCTTTGATTCTACGGCAAAAGCCTGACGGATTTCACCAGTGGGAATATTCTTGTCAGTTCCGCTACCAAAGATTACAATACCACCTTGTTCGGCAAGATCGTTAAGTTTTTCGTAGTTTTTAATTTCTGCCTTTCTCATTATTATGCCTCCCTTTCTTGCAAACGTTTTTTATCAAGCGAAACGTTGCGGAAATATATGATTACATTTAAGGACACGATTGCCAAGTTCAAAATGTAAGCAATCAGCACATAATTGATCTGCCCCGAAATAAGCTTTGCGGAAATCCCTGCTATGTAACCGGTGATAATAAGCAAAATAAACGGCAGGCTCGTTCCCTTTGCGGTTTTTGCTCTGTACGCTTTAATAACGTTTAGCGGCCAAGAAAAGCCAAAGCACACAAGCATAACCGTTTCTAAAATTGATCCCATAATCCTTCTCCTTTGCGTTGTTTGGACTTCGCAGATAGAATAGCACCGCCGCCTACAAAAGACAATTTTTTGAAAAATAGATACATAAACAGTCGTTTTTACTCACTTTTTTTACTTTCAAAAGTCCTTTTGAAAGGTTCGGAAATTGAAAAATTCATTAAAGTGTGATAAAATGATTCAAACTCAGGGATTGATATCAGGGATGGAAAAGGTATGAAAGCAGGAAAAGAAACGGCTGATAAACCAAGAATATCGATCAGCGGTATTCAAAAATTGTTCTTTCGCACACAGCTCATTTTGATTATTTCATTGGCACTGATTTTAGGTGTTGCGGGAACGCTTATCAATATTCATTTTGAAACGGAGAAGCGTGACCAAAATCTGCAAAACGTAGCCGAAGCGATTGCTAATTTTCCAATGATGACGGGTAAGAGCATCGAAGAAGAAACTGTTATCGTTGAATATCTTGATACCTTGAAGGATACTCTTGACGATATTGACGTTATCTCCGTTGTAAACAAAGACGGCGTTCGTATGTATCACTCCAACCACACTTTGATCGGAACAAGATATGACGGTAATATGCCCGACTTCAAAAGCAACACGGACGGCTACTATGCGGTAGACGAAACCGGCCCTTCGGGTAGTCAGCGCCGTGCTTATGCTGCCGTATATGACGAGGACGGAGAATATGTCGGTGTTGTAATGGCGATTATGCTGACGAAGAATATAAAAGCCGAAACGGTGCAGATGCTATTCATCTTTCTCCTTATTACCGTTGTTGCAATTTTAATTGAGCTAATCATTGCGGGAGAACTTTCAGGAAAAGTTAAAAAGAGCCTTATGGGATACGAACCTGATGTATTCACGGCGATGTATAAAATGCGTGACAATATCCTTGAAACCTTGACGGAAGGTATCATCGCTTTTGATACAAACGGCGTCATACAGTTTGCCAATGAATCCGCAATCCGTATGTTGTGTGACAATCCTTGGAATAACCCCGTTGGAAAAAGTGTGGATGTAATCGGCGATGATATCCTTTCTAGACATATAAAAAACGGAGAAAAAGAGCGCAATATCAATCTTGCAAAGGCAGACATCATTCTTGACCGTGTACCGATTAAGGAAGATGGAGTGACTGTAGGTGCAATCGCTATTCTCCATAATCGTGCCGAATATACGAAGCTTATGGAAGAACTATCAGGAACACGGTATCTTGTGGATTCTATGAGAGCAAACAACCACGATTTTACCAACAAATTACACGTAATTCTCGGTTTGATTCAGATGGGAATGTACGATGATGCAAGTTCCTATATTCAAAACATCACGATGGTTCAACGTGAAAACATCAGCAAGGTAATGAACGCTGTCAGCGAGCCTGCTGTTGCGGCGCTTCTTATCGGAAAGATTGCGAGAGCATCGGAACTCAACATAAATTTTGTGCTGCGTGAGGGTTGCTATTATTCTGCGGCGGATATGAATCTGCCCTCCGAAATGCTGATAACCGTTATTGGCAACCTGCTTGATAATGCCTTCGATGCGATGAATGAAGGTTCTGACTACAAAGACCATAAAGAGCTGATGTTTGGAATTTACTCCAAACCCGGTGCCGTGTTGATTACCGTTGACGATACGGGCAGCGGTATCAAGTCGAGCGATTTGAAACTTATCTTTGAAAACGGATTTTCTACCAAAGGCGAAGGCAGAGGCACGGGACTATATCAAGTAAAAGCAATGGTTGAAAATTTCGGCGGTAAAATCACGGTAGAGTCTCAGGAAGGCGTGGGAAGTTCTTTCTCGGTAAGTTTTGTAAAGGAGAAGGTCAATGTATAAGGTTTTGATTGTAGAAGACGACCCAATGGTCGCCATGATAAACGGACAATATATAAAACGAAACAAAAATTTTGAAATCGTCGGCAATTGTAGTGACGGTTTGAGTGCTCTCGAATTCCTTGAAAATAACACGGTAGATCTCTTGATTTTGGATGTGTTTATGCCAAAAATGGACGGTTTTGAAACACTCAGACAAATCCGCAACAAGCAAATTGCCGTAGATGCCATTATGGTAACGGCGGCAAACGAGCGTGAGTCTTTAGAAGAAGCGTTGCACCTTGGTATTGTGGATTATCTCGTAAAGCCCTTTACCTTTGACCGTTTCCAAATGGCACTTGAAAAATATATTGCCCAAAACAATGCGCTTAAAGATATTGATACGCTGAGTCAGAAAAGCATTGACCATATTATCGACAATTCCCGTAAAAAGAGCGATGACCTTTTCCCGAAAGGTATTCAGGAAAAGACGCTTGAGCTTATTATGGAGTATCTGAAAGCCAATAAAAACGTTTGGTTCACAGGCGACGAAATTGCACAGAAGGTAAATCTTACAGGCGTAACGGTTAGAAGATATATGAATTATCTTGCCCAGTCCGGCAGAGTGATCAGCGAGATCAACTACGAAACAGGCGGCAGACCTTGTATGAAGTATCGGGTGGAATGATTTTTGTTCAAAAAATGTTGAAATTTACATATTGAAAAATATTCATATCTGTGATATAATTATTAAAATAAAATATCGATATAAGAAGATACGGTTTGAAAAGTTGTTAGCTGAGTAAATGAAAAAGGGAATCCGGTTCGAATCCGGAACAACCGCCATTACTTTATTTGACTGAATGGAAACAATAAGTCCATTGAAGTGTTGGGTAGCAATGCCGGCACTTTGAGAAGGACTGTTTTCGGGCAATATACAGTGCCGCATCATAAGTCAGGAAACCTGCCGTGTCTTTTTAGGTTCAACACAACTTTGGTGAGAAGAGTGCAACCGATTTATCGCCGCACAGTGCGGCTTTGGGTTTGCATTCTTTTTTTGTTTTTCAAATTCCAAAGCCATTTTTCGCTATGCTTGTGTTTAA
>JAFTRQ010000006.1 GCA_017462125.1 Clostridia bacterium
AAAGATTGCCGATAGCCCGAGGCACACCATATCACGGTATGCGGCGGGTAGGCGCAAATCACGAAAGGTATGGTCATACGAATGAAGAGAACCGATAGAAGCATAAGACTTATTATTGGTGCTGCGGCTATGTCGGCATTGTTGCTGTGCGCTGTATCGTGTACGAAAAAGAACGGACAGGAAACGGGAACTACGGCGGGCGCGGTAACTACTGCGCCGGATACTACCGTCGTAACCACCACGACGAACACGACCACCGCACCGAACACCACCGAAACCACAACTGCACCTTTTGAATCGAACACTAACGGCACGGACAGCTCCGTGACGGATACTACCGAGGGAACCACTCCCGCGGACAGTATCACCAGAGGACGCTTCATGAGATAAGCTCCGCATAAAGTCGCTCGTTGCGCGACGGCGGACACGCGATTGGCGGTCGGGCTCCCACCAAGCGGCATATTCTGCCGTTTGGCGGGGGCTTTTCTGCACGAACGGATTTTTAAAACGAAAAAGAGCAATATTTGTCTTGTTTTTGCCCATTTTTGTCTTGCAAAAACGAAAGGCTTGCTTTATAATTAAGCTGTAAGGGCGGATTGCCCGAAGCAAACTTTTAAAAATCCGAAAGGAGAACTTTTATTATGGCATTGTCGGTTGCATTGCAGCTTTATACCGTCAGAGATGATATGGCTGCTGATTTTGCGGGTACTCTCGCCAAGGTAAAGGCAATGGGATACGAGGGCGTTGAGTTCGCAGGACTTTTCGGACACAGCGCGGCAGAGGTAAAGAAAATGTGCGAGGAGACGGGACTGACTCCCATTTCCGCCCACGTTCCTTACCGCGATATATTGAAGGATCCCCGCGGAGTTTTGTCGGCTTACGCTAAGATAGGCTGCAAATATGTAGCGATTCCTTACCTCATCCCCGAGGACAGACCTGGATCGGAAAAATTCGGTGAGGTTATCCAAAACGCAAAGCTTATCGGCGCGGTGGCGCGGGAGCTTGGAATGGTACTGCTGTACCACAATCACGATTTCGAGTTTGAAAAGATCGACGGCAAGTACGCGCTCGAGGTGCTTTATGATACCGTTCCCGCAGAGCTGCTTCAAACGGAGCTGGATACCTGCTGGGTGAACGTCGGCGGCGAGGAGCCTGCGTCTTACGTCAGAAAATACAGCGGCAGAGCGCCCGTTGTGCATCTGAAGGATTTTGTGGGTCAGAAAAACGAAAATATGTACGAGCTTATCGGAATCGAGAGCGAAAAGAAGGAAACTGCCGTTCCCTTTGAATTCCGCCCGGTAGGCTACGGATGCCAGAATATGCCCGCTATTGTAAAGGCGGCAGAGGATTCAGACGCTGTTTGGCTTGTGGTCGAGCAGGACAGACCTTCGATGGGACTTACAGCTCTCGAATGCGCCGCAAAGAGCCGCGAATATCTTAAATCTATCGGACATTGATCCGAGTAATTAAAGAGGAGAACGAACATGGCACAGGAAAAAATGGATGCAGGTCTTGACTATGAGGTCAAGGAGGAAAAGGTGATAGATGCCGCGAAAAAGCTTCGTATCGGTATTATCGGATGCGGCTGGATCGCAGAATCTCACATCAGATCCTACAAGCGCATGCCCGACGTTGAGATCGTCGCAGGATGTGATCTTATCCCGGGTAAAGCGCAAGCCTTTATGGAGAAGTTTGAAATTGATGGAGCAAAAACCGACTACGCCTCTCATAAGGAAATGCTTGACGACGAGAGCCTCGCTCTTGATGCGGTTTCCATCTGTACCTACAACCGTCAGCACGCGCTTCCTACTATTTATGCGTTGAAAAAGGGCGTTCACGTAATGCTGGAAAAGCCATTTACCGTAACTCTTGACGAGGCTATTGAGGTAATGAAGGCGGAGAAGGAGAGCGGAAAGATCCTCTCCATTGGCTTCCAGCCTCGACTTGATGCCAATATGCAGATGATCAAGAAGATAGTTGACTCGGGCGAGCTTGGTAAAATATATTATATCCAGACGGGTGGCGGACGTCGCAGAGGTATCCCCACTCCCTTCGGCACTACCTTTATTGAAGATAAGACCGCAGGACTCGGCGCGCTTGCCGATATCGGATGCTACTCTCTCGATATGGTGCTGAACGCTATCGGCTACCCGAAGCCTCTCACTGTAACGGGATATAAGAGCAATTTCTTTGGTAAAGATCCCAACACCTATCCCAACCATCCCGAGTACGCGGACCTGTTTGGAGTTGACGATTTCGCCGCAGCGTTTATTCGTCTTGAGGGAGGCATTATTCTTGATTTCCGTATCGCGTGGGCAATGAATATCGACACCCCCGGTGATACCGTCATCCTCGGTACGAAGGGCGGCTTGCGTATTCCTTCCACCGAGTGCTGGAACGGCTCGGTCGGCGGGCCTATGAAAATATATAAGACTATAGGCGGAATCAATATGGAAACCGAAGTTCCGCTTGCAAAGGCGGACGGCGTTTCTCTCTTTGACAAAAAGATCCGCAGCTTCCTTGATGCGATCAAGAACAACGGTACGGCTCCCGTTCCGTCATCGCAGATCGTATACAATCAGGCGATTCTCGACGGTATCGCAAAGAGTGCAGAGCTGGGACACGAGGTCGAAATACGAATCCCTACGGTTTGATTTCAAGCATAAAGAAAATGTGGCAGGAGTGCTTCGGCACTCCTGCTTTTCTTCCATTATATTATAAACGCGAAAAATTGCGGCTTGTGCGCAAAAATACTTAATATATTTCTGCATTTTTGTTGAAAACAACCTTTGAAAAAAATGGAATTTTGTGATAAAATATTATTATGCTTGGGTAAATATAACCAAGCGTCGGGAGGGACAAAATGAAAGTATATCACGTGAGATTTGGAAAAGGCGTTGTTGTGGCAAACGAAGGCGGAAAAATAACCGTGGCTTTTGAAGATCCCGCGGTTGGAGAAAAGCGATTTGCATACCCCGACGCTTTCGAATCCTTTTTGCGTTGCGAGGATGAAGCAGAACAGAAAAAGGCAATAAAGCTTTTGGAAGCAAAAAGATCCTTGCTTGCATTGGCGCAGGCAAAGCGTCAGGAGGAAGAAAATGCGCGCATACGCGAGCTTGCCGCAGCGTCTGAAAAGAAGACAAAGAGGACTCCCCGCGCCAAAAAGTCGAGCAGCTAACCCTCTGTGTGTATTGCACGAATCATTTCCCCAAAAATTGTCACAAATGACGAAAGAGGAGATAAAAAGTTGTGCAAAAAATGTGAAGGATTTTTCAAAAAAGTGCTTGACAAGGGAAGGGCAATGTGGTATAATAATCAAGCTGTCTGCGAAGCGGCAGGTAGG
>JAFTRQ010000060.1 GCA_017462125.1 Clostridia bacterium
GATAGCTATCTCGCTTGCGGTTGCGGCTATCCCCGAGGGACTTGCCACCGTTGTCACCATAGTTCTGTCCATCGGCGTTACCAATATGTCAAAGCGTAACGCAATAATCCGTAAGCTGACCGCAGTTGAGACCCTCGGATGCACACAGATCATCTGCTCCGATAAGACAGGTACTCTTACTCAGAACAAGATGACCGTTGTCGACCATTACGGCGACGATGAAAAGCTCCTTGCAAACGCAATGTCTCTCTGCTCCGACGCGGAGTTTGACACAGAGGCAGGCACAGCTGTCGGTGAGCCTACCGAGGCAGCTCTCGTTAACTACGCAGAGAAGCTTGACCTTTCCAAAAACACACAAAAGAATCTTTTCGTCAGAATCGGCGAGGTTCCCTTTGATTCGGGCAGAAAGATGATGTCCACCGTCCACAAGACCGAGAACGGCACACTTATTCAGTTCACCAAGGGTGCTCCCGACGAGCTTCTGAAGAGATGCACCAAGGCGCTTGTAAACGGTGAGACCGTCGATATGACCGATGCGATCCGTCAGGATATCCTGAACGCCAACAAGGCTATGGCTGATAAGGCACTCCGTGTTCTTGCGGCTGCTAAGAAGGATCTCTCTGCCGAGCCCGCAGCATACGAGCCCGAGACCGTTGAATGCGACCTTTGCTTCGTTGGTCTTGTCGGTATGATCGACCCCGTTCGTCCCGAGGTAAAGGATGCGATCAACGAGTGCAGAAGCGCAGGTATCCGTCCCATCATGATCACCGGTGACCACAAGGACACCGCCGTTGCGATCGCTATGGAGCTTGGCATCATCACAGACGCAAGCCAGGCTATTATGGGTGCAGAGCTTGACGACATCTCCGACGAGCAATTCGAGTCCGACGTTGAAAAATACAGCGTTTATGCACGTGTACAGCCCGAGCATAAGACAAGAATCGTCAACGCATGGAGAAAGAAGGGCAAGGTCACCGCTATGACCGGTGACGGCGTTAACGACGCTCCCTCCATTAAGAATGCCGACATCGGTGTCGGTATGGGTATCACCGGTACCGACGTTACAAAGAACGTTGCCGATATGATCCTCGCAGACGACAACTTCGCAACCATCGTTGCGGCAGTTGGCGAAGGAAGAAGAATTTACGACAACATTCGTAAGGCGATCCAGTTCCTGCTGGCATCCAACCTCTCCGAGGTATTGACGATCTTCTTCGCAACACTCTTCGGATTCACCATCTTCGCTCCCGTTCACCTGCTGTGGATCAACCTAATCACAGACTGCTTCCCTGCTCTCGCGCTCGGTATGGAAAAGCCCGAGGCAAGTATTATGAAGCGTAAGCCCCGTGACTCCAAGGAAGGCATCTTTGCGGGCGGTCTCGGATTTGCGGTTGCATATCAGGGTGTTCTCGTTACCATCATCACAATGGCTTCCTACCTGCTGGGTAGATTCTGGCTTGCCGACGCTTATCATCACGAGGCAATTCTTGCAGGTCATTACTCCGCAGAAATGCTGGGTACGTCTATGGCGTTCCTTACCCTCTCCCTCTGCGAGATCTGCCACGCCTTCAATATGAGATCGCTTCACGGCTCGATCTTCAAGATGAAGGGTCAGAATATGTGGCTTTGGGGCGCAGGAGCTCTTTCCCTCCTCCTCACCACCGTGGTTATCGAGGTTCCCTTCCTCGCAAACGCATTTGAGCTTGCTCATCTCGACCTGATGGAATACGGCATCGCACTCGGCCTTGCGATCCTGATCATTCCCATCGTTGAGATCGTTAAGATCATCCACAGAGCGGTTGATAAGAAAAAGGATAAATAATCTACAGATAAAGCCTCTGCTCAATGAAAGCAGAGGCTTTTTTGTCTTGACAAAAGTGTAAAACCGTCTTATAATTAAAGTAATAATTATGAAATACAAAGGAGACTTATTATGTACAACGAATGGTCACTTGATGTTTTTTACAAGGGGATCGACGATCCTGCGCTTGCTTCCGACATGGCAAAGCTTGAAAAAACCGTCGCAGATTACAAAAGCGCTATCGCTTCGCTCTCATATGACGACACCGTAAAAACTCTCCGAGAGATAATTGATATGAAGGAAACGATCACTGTTCTCGTTCGCCGTCTGGCGGGATATTTCAGCCTTCGCCGCTCTACCAACAGCTCCGACAGCGAGGTTTCCGTACCTCAGACGAAAATACAGATGCTGATGGCGGGTCTTGCCAAGGAAAACGTTATGTTCGAAAAGTACGTTGGCAAGATCGAGGATATTGATTCCGTTCTTGAAAAGGACGAGGTCCTTGCACAGTACAAGTTCTATTTTAGCGAGATCAAGGAATCGGTTTCTCACAATATGAGTGACGACGCAGAGGACGTTTTCGCGCGTATGAATCTTTCGGGCGGCAGTGCCTGGAGCAATCTTACAAGCTACCTCACCTCGACTCTCGAGGTCGAATACAATGGCGAAAAGACCACTCTCCCCGCCATCCGCGGTCTTGCGGAGAGCGATGACGCCGATGTAAGAAAGTCGGCTTACGAGGCCGAGCTGGCATCCTATGCCAAGGTGAAGGACGCCATTGCCTTTTCTCTCAACAGCATCAAAGCGCAGGTCAACACCGAAGCAGAGCTTCGCGGATATGAAAATCCCCTTGCGGTAACACTTGCACAGTCCAGAATGAAGAAGGAAACGCTGGATGCGATGCTTGAGGCGATGAGAGAATATATGCCTAAATTCCGTGAATATCTTAAGCACAAGGCAAAGCTTTTAGGTCACGAAAAGGGTCTGCCCTGGTATGATATTCTTGCTCCTATGGGACAGGCGGGAAGCCAAACCTTTACAGCGGAGGAGGCGCACGCTTATCTCGTAGAGCATTTTGAGAGCTTCGCTCCCGACCTTGCGGAAATGGTAGACGAGGCCTTCAAAAACGATTGGATCGACTTCTATTCCCGTCCCGGTAAATCGGGTGGCGCGTTCTGCTCTAATCTCCCCTTCCTTAAGCAGAGCCGTATTCTTACCAACTTCTCGGGCAGCTTTGGCTCCGTCGTAACGCTCGCCCACGAGCTTGGTCACGCATATCACGGTATGATGATTCAGGATCACCGTCCTCTCAATACGGGTTACACGATGCCCGTTGCCGAGACTGCCTCCAATTTCAACGAGCTGATCATCGTAAACGACGCCATCGCCAAAACAGAGGGCGAGGAAAAGCTGCAGCTGATCGAAAGTCAGATTCAGGACTGCACGCAGATCATTGTGGATATCTACTCCCGTTTTCTCTTTGAGGACGAGGTCATCCGCCGCAGAAAGAACACCTTTATGTTCGCGAAGGATCTTGAAGAGATCATGCTTTGGGCGCAGAAGGAAGCCTTTGGCGACGCTCTCGACCCCGACTATATGCATCCTTATATGTGGTGCTGTAAGAGCCACTATTATCGCGCAGGCCTCAGCTACTACAACTTCCCCTACGCGTTCGGCGGCCTGTTCTCCCGCGGACTTTATGCAAAGTTCCTTGAGGAAGGTGAAGCGTTCCTTCCCAAGTACCGCGCCCTGCTCAAGGCTACTACCGTAGACACCGTTGAAAACGTGGCAGGAATCGCAGGAATAGACCTGACACAGCCCGAATTCTGGAGAAAGAGCCTGCAGGTGATCGCCGACAGGATCGATGAGTTCATCGCAATAACAGCGCAATAATCGGCGCCGTGCCCTTACGAAAAGAGCGTCCTTTCCGAGATGGATTGGACGCTCTTTTCGCGATATAATGGAATAATTCCAAAAATACGTGGAATTGTTCCATTTACTTTTATAAATTCATCTGTTATAATTGCTGTAGCAAATCACTTCATCAGCGTTTCCAGAACGTCAACGAAGGTCTGCTCCTCAAAGGGATTTGCAAGCCCTACCTTGTTGATGGCCTCCAAAAAGCCGTCGTTCTCCTCGACCTCTTCAATCAGCATACGATAAAGCTCTCTGCCCTCAGCCCTGTCGTTTTCCACAGCGGTCAGCACGCACAGAGCCTCCGTAATGGAAACCGCATAGCTGATGTAGTACACGGGAGAGTTGGTGGCGGTCAAGCGCCAATAGTCATTGATATCTACGATATTCTTGTTCAGATATTCCAAATCGATATACTTGCTGCACACCTTTTCCATGATCGCGTCGAAATCCTCCGAGGTATAGCCCTCTACACTTTCAAGAGCGTAAACCTCTCTTTCGAACTCGTCGATCAGCACGCAAACGATACTCTGTAACATAAAGTTATACAAGGTATATCCCCGAACTGCGGAATATACGCTCATCGGCATTTCGTCCCCTATAAATTCCAAAAGCAGCATTTCATTGGATTGAGACTGCGTTTCAGCCAGATCGAAGCTGAAAACGTCCTCATTATAGAGCGCCGCATAATAATGCCCCATCTCGTGAACCACGGTAGACGTAGCCTGTCCGTAATAGCCGTAAAGGCAGAACGGTGTGTCAAGCTCGGTGAAATAAGTTTGGAAAGCAGATTGGTGTGAATTGATAGAGGTAGCGAAAATCACGTTTCGATTATCAAACATATGATTCAAGCCCTCGCTCATACTGCCCTCAAAGGAATCCAGATAAAGCTCAAGATAGTTCTTTTCCAGCTCGTCGAAGGGCTCAAACAGGAAATTATACATAATATTGAACATATCCTCCGAAAGCTTGGAGTATTTGTGCTGCCAACGCTCATTCACCGTAGGCTCATTCGGAATGTAATACTTGGCGGTCAAGGATGCGAATTTTTCGATATCCTCAACGGTATAATCTCTGCCGTATATCTTTTCGGATGCATACTGATAGTAGTTATCATATCCCGACAGCTTGGCGATCTTGTTATTGTTTTCCACAAGCTGTGCATAAAGCTCGGCAGAACGGTCATAAAACTCGGAATCGGGAAGCGCGTTCAGCTCCACCAACAATTCCTCGTTCAGCTCACGAAGCTCCTGCGTTTCGGGATCGTAGGCAAACAGCTCCTCGATATCCTCCTCCGTCCAATCGGCGAACAGCTCATCCCGTATGGGCGTGTTGTTGTACACGTTTTTACAGCTCTCAACGTATGCATTATACAGATCTCCGTAAAGATCGTAGGAATCAAGATATTTGCTTGACGCCTCCTCATCGGTGGTGTTGAGATTATAGATCACGCTGGCAATACTGATCTGCGTATCGATATGATAGAACAGATCCTCAAATTCCATATAAAGCGCATCTACAGCCTCATAATCCGAGCTTACGAGAGCAAGCTCCTCAAATGCCTTCAGCTTTTCGTTTGCGTCGGCAAATTCCTCATCCTGCAGAGTCAGCATCTCCTCCAGCTCGGCACGGCTTCTGGATATGCCTGCTCGGTATTCGGATAGCGGAGGCTCGGTTTCCTCCTCCACCGTTACCGTCTCACTTACCGATTCGGTAGAATTGGCCGATCCGCTCTCGCTCTCCTCGTCCGGTCCAGCGCTGTTCATACAAGAGGTAAGCAACAGCAGCATGGCAAGCAACAGCGATATAAGCTTTAAAGTGAATTTCATAGGAACTCCAATCTGCCGCCTTTGGCGGCGCAAATAAATGATCGATGAATTTTGCCGACAAGGCAAAATTCGTGCGCATTATGCTACACTTCTTTTCTTATTTTTATTATTCGGCAATGTATGCCTGAAATCTGTGAGCAATGTGCAGGTCCTCGTCCATATCAAGTCCGTGAGAGCCGCAGCCTCCGTCGATCTCGTGACAGCCGTGATCCATAGCAAAGCCAACTAAGGTATTATGACCCTTCCAATTATTTTTAATCAGCTCGGAGAACATGGCAAACGCGTGGCTGTTTGCATTCAACGCAGACAAAGCCTCGATAGATTCGGGACCGTGCTTATGCATAATAGCGTCATAATTTGCATGATATACCGCAATAAAATCGTACTGATCTGCAAGGATCAGCTCTACAGCCTTCGCGTTGATCTCCTCAATGGTGCGGAAGTAGAAATAATCCATTTCTCTTTCAAGGAATATCTTACCCATACTACAATCCATATCGGCTACGATAGCACATTTTTTGCCACTTCTGATCATCGCATCAAAAAGCGTATCGATCTTGATTACGGGCTTTTCATACTTTCTGATACCGTGAACTGCGGGCTGAGCTCCCGTGTACATCGTACCAAAGCAAACCGGTGTTACCGACGGCATAACGGTCTCGAAATTGACCTCCATATCCGTGTGAGAGATCATCTCACTTAACAATTGGGGATATTTATGATATACCCATTCGCCGATTGCATCGGGATTATACATAAACAAGCGGTCCGCGCCTGCCTCACCGAATCTTTCATCGATATATGCGATCAAATCGGGATTTGCCGTATTAGCCTCCGCAGGCTTTTCAACCTTCATAGCATGCGCCAATGCGGCGCAAAGTGTATCAAGCGATTTTCTTTCTGTCATAGTTTTTTCCTTTCTGCTGTTATTCCCACATTCCAAGATTGGGCTTGGGGCGCGAAAATACAGTCGGCTTCTTTCTTTCAAACAACTCATTCGCATTTCTTACAAAATCCTCACAGGTAAGATCTCTGTCACGCAGAATGTTTTTGGGGATCTCAAAATCGATCTCGTACATCCATACTCCGTTATATCCTACCTCTTCAAGAGCATCAAGGATAGCATTCCAATCAAGAATACCCTCTCCGGGAAGCCAATGACGCTCGTTGATGTGGTCTCGGTCGGAAATATGGGTGGTGACGATCTTCTTCCCTATCTTGCGAATAAAATCCACCTCGCTCTCTCTGAAAAGATGATTGGCATCAAAGCACACCCTGAGTCTGTCATCATAGTCGAGCATCGCAAGGATCTCGTCGGAATCGCGTCCGAGACAGGTTCTGGGAAGCCCTTCGATGGCAATGTCCGCGCCGTAAGGCTCTGCGAGATCCGCCAGGATCGAGAGCTTCTCTCCTGCCAGCTTGACCCTCTCCGTTCTTTCGCTCTCCTGAAGGGGCTCACCGCCCGAATGGATGACAAAGTGTTTGATTCCCATTGTCTCCGCGGCTCTCTTTATCAACTCGGTCTGATAAGCCATAGCCTCAACGGTGGCGTTCTTGTTCGATACGTCGTAATGCTGTTGGGGCGCTATGGGCAGATGAAGCGACCAAAGCTCTATGCCGTATTGATCGGCAAGTCTGGCATATTCCTTAAAATCCGCCTTGGGAAACGACTCCGCCCCCAAAGACACCTCAATTGCTTCGATGCCGGTTCTCCGATAATCCGCCATAAGCTGCTCGGTTATCGGCTTGCCACAGCTCGACCGTCCTATTCTATACATGATCTACCTCCAATAAAAGAACTGTCACGTTGTTTCCTTTGTCAATTCGCAAAGTAAAGCATATTACCCATTGCTGTAATACCGATCTTAGTACCGCTCATTCCCACATACCGACACCGGGCTTGGGCTTTGCGAAAACCGTGGGCTTTTGGCGGGCAAATATTTCTTGCGCGTTTCTGTAAATATCGGCAAAGGTCAAAGGCCGTTCACGAAGAATGGTCTTGGGAATGCCGAGCCCGCACTCATAGATCCAATCTCCCTCATAGCCAATCTCGTCAAGAGCATCGATGATACCCACCCAATCAAGGATTCCCTCGCCGGGCAACCAATGACGCTCGTTGATGTGGTCTCGGTCAGAAATGTGAGTGGTCGCGATCTTTTTACCGAGCTTGCGGATAAAATCCACCTCGCTCTCGCGGAAGATATGATTGGTATCAAGGCAAACACGAAGTCTGTCGTCATACGCGAGCATAGCAAGGATCTCGTCGGAATCACGTCCGAGACAGGTGCGAGGCAAAACCTCTATACAGATATCGGCGCCGTATTTTTCGGCAACGTCTGCAAGCAGAGGGAGCTTTTCTCCCGCTCTCTGCACTCTCTCCTCTCTTTCCGCCTCCTGAAGAGGTTCACCGCCCGAGTGGATAACGATATGCTTTACGCCAAGGATCTCACATCCGCGCTTGATGAGCTCGATCTGGAAGGGCACCGCACCAACCGTAGCGTATTTATGGGTAACGTCGTAAATATGCTGTGGCGCTATGGGCAGGTGAATGGAAGCGATCTCCATCCCATAACGCTTGGCGATCTCCGCCGTTTCGTGGAAGTTGGCATTGGGATAATCCTCCGCCGCCATATCCAGCTCAACGATGCGAACTCCGTTATCGCTCATTCTCATCGCCAGCTCATCGTTCAATCTGTCTTTTCCGTAAACCGAATAGCCTACTCTTCTCATTTTATACACCTCCAAAGAACAAACTGCGATCAATACGCTTTGATAAGATTATTATACTCTCAAAAGCCTTCCGTGTCAATGCCTTTCCACGAATTCTCAAGGAATTCCGACACCGATTTTCGGCAATATATAAAAGGACGATTTTGCACTTTTATCAAAACAAAAGCAAATTATGTCAAAAACAAGGCTCATTTTGTGTTGACGGCTATAAATTTTTATGCTATAATTTGAATGTAACGTACACTGCGTGTATTTTGAAAGAACGAGGTTAAATTATATGAATTTTCATGAAGCCTTTGGCAACGCACAGTGGATCGGTGCAGAGGATCCCAAAATCTGCCCGATTTTCCGAAAGAATTTCAACGTCGATTCTCCGATCGATTCGGCAGAGCTGACGATTCTCGGCTTTGGCGGATTTGTATTCTACGTGAACGGCGAATGTGTGACAGACCGTCTTTTCCTGCCTTTGACCAGCGAATTTGAGCCCCGCAAGATGCCTGATGACCAAAAGCTCAGCCCAAGAGCCTATTGCTATCACTTTGATCTTGCTCCCTTCTTAAAAAATGGCAAAAACACCTTGTCGGTTCTGCTTGGAAGCGGTTGGTACACCTACCCCACCCATTCCGTTCCTGCTTATGGCGAAAAAAAGCTTTGCTTCTCTCTGAAGCTTGTAACGGCTGACGGCGAAGAGGAGATCGTATCCGACGAGAGCGTGAAATATGCAAGCTCGTTCGTCTGCCACAGTGATTTTACCAACGGCATCGAATCACACAGCTACACCGATTGGAGCGACGCATTCCACTCCCCTGATTTTGATGATTCCGAATGGAACAATGCAATACCCGCAAGACCTCTTGATACCGAATATTTCTTCACCGATTGTCCTCACGACAAGGTGATCGCGGCGCATCAGCCCATACTTGTCAAGGACTCGGGCGACGTAAAGGTATACGACGCGGGAAAGAACCTGTCGGGCTATCCCGTCCTGCGCTCCTGCGGTGCAGGTCAGATCACCGTGCAGTTCTCCGAGGAGATGACTGACGAGAAGGATATCCGAGAGACGATTTGGTTCCGCCAAAAGTTGGTATTCGACGTAACCGATGAGTCAAGAGCACTCTTCCCCCTTTTCACGTGGATGGGCTTCCGCTATTTCAGAGTTACAGGCCCCGCTACCGTAGAAAACGTGCTTGAAACACACGCTGACATTGAGGTCTCTTCAAGCTTTGAGAGCTGCGATGAAACGCTGAATTGGCTCTATCACACATATTTGAACACACAGCTCAACAACGTTCATACAGGCGTTCCCTCCGATTGTCCTCAGCTTGAGAGAAGAGGCTATACGGGAGACGGTCAGCTCGCCTGCCGTGCGGCAATGGCTTGCCTTGATGCAGAACAGCTTTATCGCAAATGGATCCTTGACATCTCCGACTGTCAGGACAGGATCAGCGGTCACGTACAGTACACCGCTCCTTACGTAGAAAGCGGAGGAGGCCCCGGCGGTTGGGGCGCGGCGATCGTGATCGTTCCCTATGAATTTTGGAAATATTACGGAGACGACAGCTATGCTCGCGAAATGTATCCGCAGATGCTCAAGTATTTTGAGTTTATGGAAACTCACAGCGAAAATCTGCTTATGAAGGTAGATATGCCTCAAAACGCGTGGTGCCTTGGCGAATGGTGCACACCCGACGCCGTTGCGCTTCCCGCTCCCTTTATTAACAACTATTTCTACGTAAAGGCTATGGAAAAGGCGATAGAGATCGCCAATCACCTTGGCTTTACCGATGATATCCCCATGCTGGAAAAGCGAATCGCCGAGCGCCGACACATTACAGAGGTAGCATACAAAAACAGCTGGGACAGCAATTTTATCGGTTGCAGACAGGGCGCGAACGCATTTGCGCTTGATATGGGAATCGGTGATAAACGAACATGCCAGAAATTCATCGAGCATTATGAAAAAAACTCCTACTACGACACAGGCATTTTCGGAACCGACGTGGTGACGAGATTGCTCTTTGAATACGGCAGAGCCGATATCGCATACAAGCTGATGACAGCAAGCGAGCCTTGGGGATTCGGTAAATGGATGAAGGATGGCGCTACCACCTTCTGGGAATATTGGTACGACTACCGCTCCCACAACCACCCGATGTTCGGCGCGGTCACAGCATATCTGTTTGAGTATATCCTTGGAATCAAGCAAAAGGCTGACTCGTACGGTTACGAAAGAATCGTGATCAACCCTGCAAAGATCGATACACTTCCCTGTGCCAAGGGACACATCACGGTCAAGCAAGGAAGGATCGCGGTGGCATTTGAGACAGACGGCAACGGCACACGAAAAATCACTGTTGAGATCCCGAAGGGCGTGCAAGCAGAGCTGACAGATGCAAACGGAACGCAGTTGATTCTGGAAGGCCCCGCCGCCACAACCATATTGTCCTGAGCTATATTATGATAAAGAAAGGAATCCAATATGTTCAAAAAAATCATTTCATTTATTTTGTCTGCCTTGCTGCTAATGGGTACGCTTTCGACAGCAATAATTGCCGCAGATGACAGCACAGAAGGAGGTACAGAAGCCGTGAATGCACAAAATCTTGCCAAACAACTGACCGAACAGGTCTCGGATATGGCTCATCCCTATATCCTTTACACAAAGGATGACGTTCCCGCTTTGCAGAAAAAGGTGGAATCGGGTATGTCTCTCAAGGCGTTTACCACCATGAAAAACACCGCCAACTCATATCTTGGAAAGAGCATCTCCGTCGCCGTAGGCGCTCACGGAACGCTCGGACGTCAGCTTCAATCCTGGATTACCTATCTTTCGGTAACAGGCATGATCACAGGTGATCAGAAATATACCAAAAAAGCAGTTTCCCTTGCAGTCAGCGCCGCAAAAACGGGAAGCATCGAGATCTATCCTAAGATCAACGACGCTCTCGCCGTCGGAGACTTCGGGCACGCATACGCGCTTGCGTACGACTGGCTCTATGAGTATATGACCGAGGAGGAAAGAGCACTGATCCGCGCCGAAATGGAAGAGATCGGCAATTGGCTTTATACAAAATCTCCCGAGGTAGATACGTGGGGCTCTCAAGAAGCCCGCAGAAAGGCTTGGAACTGGAATGCCGTTACACACGGCGCTCTCGGTCTGATCGCCCTCTCTCTCGGTGACAAGCCCGAATGGCTCGAGCTTTCCATCGATCGCGCTATGGGCTATTACCAGTACGCCGTCGACGGCACAGGTGCCGCAATGGAAGGACTCCATTACGTCGGCTACGCTTTCAACTCTTTGGCACCTTTGGATTGCGCCATATACAATCTGACAGGTGTTGAGCTTTTGGATAGCTTCCCCGCAATGCAATCGATGCCCTATTGGAGCATGAATATGACCGTTCCCTTTGGAAAAGCGCAGGCAGCGATCGGACAGGGCGACGGAATCGGCAATTACAGCGGTCCTTACTACATCATCAATCGCTACAAGCAGGCTGATGCCCTTTGGGGTTGGATACATACCTACGGTCTTTCCGGTGACGGAAGATTCTCAACCGAATACGAGGGTAACGGCTGGAGCATGCCCGCCATTATCTTCTTTGAGGATCAGTCCCTGACTCCCGTAGCTCCTACCGTCGAGAACAATCCCTTGATCCAGACCTATGACAAAGGACTTGTAATCGCACGTGACTCCTGGAACACAGACGCTTCTATGGTCACCTTCACCTGCGGCTATGGCTACGCGGGCTGTTGGAATCATCCCGACGATAATACCTTCACCTTCTACGCAAAGGGAGAATCCTTTGTAGTCGATCTCGGCGCAGGCAAGCTACAGTCCTCTGACCACAACGTTATTCTTGTGGACGGAACGGGAATGTACTACACAGGCGGTGCAACGATGGCAGTAGGCGTTATGGAGGAAAACGCGATCCTTGAAAATGGCGCGCTCTATCTGCGCGGAAACAACGTTTCCTCCTATTTGAAAAACTCGGCATTGACGACAAGCATCCGTCATTTTGTGTACGGTGGCGGCGAGACCCCCTTCGTGCTGATATTCGATTACGCGAAGAAGGCAAGCAGCAAGCACACGTTCTCCACCAACTTCTACACCTACGCTAACAACAAGGTTACCGTATCCGAGGACGGAAGCTACGCTATCATCGAGGGAAAGAACACAGGCGCGCTCTGCTATGTGATCCCCTTCACTCCCGAAGGCGTTACGATCGACACCAAGACCACCAACGGTGCAAGAGGTCTTTGCACCTCCTCCACCTCTACCCTGCACCGTCAGGCAACGGTATTTATCACCGCAAACCCCGACGGCAGTATGCCCAAGGTTGAGTTCAGCACCGAAGGAAAGAACACCTTTGTCAGCATCACGCGTACCGTGAACGGTGAATCTGTCACAGAAACCTATAATTTCGATATGAAGGAGCTGATCAGCCCCGAGATTCAGACAACCGAGGCAACGACAGAGGTTCCTACTGAAGTGATAGAGTCTATTGAGTCCGAATCCGTAACGGTGGAACAGACAGAAGCCTCCGACGTCGAACAGACCGAGGCTGAGCCCACCGAAAGCGAAACCGATGAGAAGCAGGCAGGCTGCGGCTCATCTGTCGGCGCGGCAACCGCAATACCCGCAGTCGCGGCAACGGCAGCCGTTCTGATTTGCAAAAAGAAAAAGAAATCCGAAGAATAATTTTCAAAAAGAGGCCGACTCAACCGAGTCGGTCTCTTTTTTATTTACTGTTGATCAGTCTATTTCCGCGCCCTTCTCCACGAGTCTGGCGCGCAGGATCGATACGTCGATCGTATGCATATTTCTCCCGCTGTTATGGGCAAGCGCCGCGGCAACTCCCGCCGCCTCACCAAGACAAGCGCAGATAGGCATAATTCGAACCGCTGAATGTGCTTCGTGATCTGCCGAGAGGCAACGGCCCGCAACAAGCAGATTATCGATCTCCTTCGGAAGGATCGAGCGATACGGAATCTTGAAGTATTCGTCAGGTTGGAACCTGTAAATATAGGTTCCCGTACCCTCGGGGTTGTGAATATCCACGTCATAGTTTCCTACCGCGATCGAATCCTCAAAGGGGGTGCAGGAGCGGAGCTCCTCGCCTGTGAGGATATGTACGCCCTTCAGCTTACGGCTCTCGCGCACACCAATCTCATCGGCTATGGTGGAAATGATACTGTCACGGCAGGCTTCGGAATGCTCAAGCAAGAAATTGTACATCTCCAGCACCTGACGGCGAGCCAATATCTCGGCATGGCTCAGCTCCTCGGTGCTTGTAGGATCGTGCTTCACCACGCGAGTGGTGTTGAGATGCAGGGTGTCCTTTCCAAGACCCTTGAAGCACAGAATATTTTCGCGGGGGTTCTGTATTTTGCCCTCCGCCTGCAGTTGGTTATATTTTTCTATGAGGACAGGTCTTTCTGCCAAGAATTTCGGAACGTCGACTCCCGTTAAGCGGAAGCAGGTAGTCATAGGCTGACAGAGAGAATCACTCTCACGGCCAAGCTGATAATCGCATCCGGCAAAGGTAAACAGATCACCGTCACCGCTGGCATCGATGAAATAGTCTGCGGCAAGCTCGACTACTCCCGCCTTGCCGGCAACGCTGACCGATCTGATGCTCCGCCCCTCAACGCTCGCGCCTACAAGCATCGTATGGAACATCACCTCAACGCCCGCCTCGCTCACCATATCGTCAAGAACAAACTTGAAAAATTCCGGCTGCCAGCCTCGCTCCGAGACTCCGCCCAATTCCCTGTGCCTGCGGCACATCTCGGCAAAAATTCCCGCGCTTAGCATACGTATTTTACCGTCGGGAGTCTTCATGGAGTGCTTCATAAACGGATAGACAAGTCCGTTTGAAATAGCACCGCCAAGGCAGCCCATTCTTTCAATAAGCAAAACGGAAAGACCGTCTCTTGCGGCGCTGACCGCCGCCGCTACTCCGCTGAGTCCTCCTCCGACAACTATAAGGCCGTATTTTTTCATAATATGCTGAAGCTCCTTTCCAAAACGCAATTAAAACAGAATTTCAATCTCATCCTTCGCAACGCCCAAATTGTCGGTAAACTTTACGTTGCAACGATCCGTGTACAGCTCAACGGCACCGCCCATAAACACGTTATCGGTAGCCTTGGAGGCAACGATAACAGGACAGGGCTGACCCTTATGATCCAACTCTCCACCGACGGGCGAAACGTAGCACTTATGTATATGCCCACACAGCATAATCTGCGGCTTGACGTGCTCCCGAAGCAGCCGTGACCACTCGGTGTAGGTCTCCTGCTCGATATCAAAGGGAGGCTTAAGCGTCTGCGTAAAGGGGTTGTGGCAGATAACGATACGGTTCTCTACCCCATCCGCTTCGTATTCCGTTGCGGCGCTTGCGATCACGTTACGTATAAAGTCGGTTTCGCGGCGTCTGAAATCCTCACAGCAGATCGTATGCCCGTACTCTGTATGGTCATCGCTCTTATCCTCTCCGCAATCCAATACCATGCCCCAAAGGCGACCGAGGCGGAAGGTATAATAGGAACGCCCCATATCGGTTGGAACGTGCTCCTCGATCTTCTCCGCAAAGATGCCGCGTGTATCGTGATTTCCGCGGGAAAAGATCACGGGGATCTCTCCGTTGGTGATCTGTGCCGCGATCTCATGGATAGCGGTAAAATACTCGATTTTGCCGCTGTGATTGGGAATATCCCCGTTCAGCACCAACAGATCAAGTTTTTCGCCGAAATATTTGCCTGCCGCAACGGGCTCTGCCACGCGATTGTGCGCGTCGGCAATATGATAAATGCGGATCGCGCCGTCGCTTCGAACGGGACGGAAGGATGACGTGTACTCCATTACGTCACTCAATTCCGCAAAATACGGCTTGCGATCAAAAACCGTGCGATAACACACCGTATACGTTTGCACCTCATCCAACAGCTCCATTGGCACGGTCATTCGATGTGTGGTGCACGCCGAACGCAGAATACCGTTGGAATCATCGTAAAAATTCCGATCTCCCACACGCACCCACATTACGGTCTCACACGTAACCGGGACCATGATCTGATAATTCTTCCCCACCGCGTACACAGTCGGAACGGTTGCAAATTCCAAGGGCTTCATTTCTTGATCCTCCTTTGCTGAAACAGCTACAGATATATTATACACCCCTCCCCGAGCCATGTCAAGAATATAGCGGAATTTCTGTAAGCGTTTTCTTTCCAAGAATACCGTAACAGCAAAAGCACTTTTGACAAATTCATGCCGAAAGTGCTTTTCGTTGTATTTATCCGATATCAGCGCTCAATCACAAAATACGCCATACTGTTTGCGGGGACGGAGGCTTTTCCGTCCTTCACGTCTCCATGACCGCCAAACGCGGTGATCGGCCTTTCAAGCCCGAAGCATTTTTCTTCATCGGTGTTATTGAAGAGGTAGACGATCTCGTATTCGCCATTTTCAAGCCTCTTTTCGTAGATGCCGCCAAGGGTGTCCGAAAGCTTGTTTTTCTTAACGCCAACCTCGTCGAGTATCTTCTCCACAAAGCGCGCAAGTCGCTTGTCGTTTTTCGCATAATAGCTGTAGCCTATGGAGAAGCCGAAGAGATAAACTCTACCCTTTCCATATTCGAACTTATGCACCGCAGAGCTTCCGTCGCGCCAGGTTGCAACCGCTTCGCCGCCCTCGTGTCTGTAGTGGGTTCTGTAAGGGCAGATTCCCACAAGCTCGCCATCGATCTCTGCAAAATCCTCCGCAACGAGGCGGCGATGTCTCATTCTTGAGGTAAAGAGCGGCTTGCAATCGATATCGTAGGGCTGCATCCAGGTGTTCATCTGTCTCATACCAAAGCCCTCGTCGGCAATCAGTGTACCGCCGTTTGCCACGAAATTTTCAAGATACGGGACAATCTCAGGGTCAAGCATCGTGTAATATGGGAAATAAAGCACCTTATACTTCGAGAACTCCTCGGGACGGGTCACGCCAACGTAATCCACGGGGTAATCGGAATTGCGAAGCAGACGGTACATACCCGCGTGGGCATTTCGGTAGTAGAACTGCGGATTTGCCCAATCGAATGAGAAATCGGGGGCACAAAGGCAGTCCTCGATCTCGGACAGCAGCATCGAATTGAAGTCGAAAACGATAGCGACCTCGGCATTCTTTACCTCAGCGCCCGCAAGATACTTCATATTTTTCTTGAGATCCGCGCCGAAATCTCTGACCGCGAAGGCGACCTCTCTGGGGGTGCCGTCCATATGCATGATTCCCGAGCAATCCATCTCGTGTCCTACCCTCTCGGATCTGTACTGCCAATAAACGATGCCCTTTGTGCCACTTGAAAGCGAGGTGTAGGTCTTGAAGTCCATATCAAAGGGTCGGTCGTACTTTCTGAAGGTGCCAAGTCCCGGATATATCTCGTGAATGAAATAATTCTTGTCCACCGCGCGCAAAAAGTCGTGAAGCATCATAAAGTCAAGACGCTTTTCGTGGGTATCCATATCGGTATCGCAGGGCACGCTGGTTCCCCAGAAATCCACCGCCTTGGAGACGGTAAAATCGTCGCAAACGTCGGTCAGGGAAAGCTGGAAAGCGCTGGTAAAACCAACGTGCGACATTATGGGGCGAGTCTTATCGTGAACGCGGATGCCCTCGTAAACGAAACGCAACCAATCGTAAAGATCGTCGCCGCCCTTGTATTTTTTGAACTCATAGGTATCCCACACACCGTGAGGCGTGGACGGGAGAGCTATCGTATCAAAGCTCTCCTCCGCCGCGCCGTAAAAGGCATTGAGCTTTTCAATCGTACCGAATTTTTTCTTCAGATATTTACCGAATCCCGCGCGGCAGTATTTGCAGAAGCAATCCTCAATAGGACGGTTTCTGATCTCGTTCCAAGCGTTCCAGAAGATCAGATTTTTGGAGTCCTTGTATCGCTCGGCAACCTTCTCCACAAAGCGCTTTGCCGCTGCCTGAACGTGAGGATTGGTAAAGCAGGGTCTCCAGCCACCGTAAAATGCACCGTGAGAGCCGCCGCGGAGCTGTTCTCCGCGAGGACCGATTCTCGTTCCCTCATATTTATCGAAAACGTACTGGGGCGCGCACTCAAGCAAGAATTTGATAATGACCTTGCGGTTATATTTTTCGGCAAGCTCCATCAATCTGTCCACGTCGGAAAAATCGTAAACGCCTTCTTCTCTTTCGTTCCAGCGCCAATTGATACGAATCTGCATAGCATCAAGGCTGAAATCAGCAAGATTGGAAATATCCCCTTCCCATTCCTCGGGCAGAGGTGTGGGTGAGCGGTAATACTGAGTGCCGTGAATGATTTCGTCAAAAAACATTGAGAAGTCCTCTCTTTCTATAGCTTACGATAGCATTATAGCATGATCGGAAGCGGCTTGTCAACCGAAATCTCACGGCACAAGAACAATATATCTTGTTTTTTCGCTCAAAACGCAAAATACGGTTTTGAGAAGAGGTGTTGACTTCGGCTGTAAAAAATGTTATAATGAGATCAATATCAGGATCGGAAGCAGCTATGAAAAGACAGATAAAATTAGGAGACAGGACGCTTACGTATGACCTGCAAAGAAAAAAGGTCAAAAACGTTAATCTGCGTATCAAAAGAGATCTTACCGTCACCGTTTCGGCATCATCCCGCGTGACGGTGGAATTCATCGAGGATTTTATGAGGCAAAAGGCCGAGTTTATCCTTCGTGCCCTTGAAAAATACGAAAGCTTGGAGAAGGAAAAGGCAACGCATTCCTTCACGGACGGGGATCGCTTTGCTATCTTCGGCGTTTTCCTCCCGCTCACGGTGACAGAAGGCTTGCAAAATACAGCCGCCCTTACAGACGGCGAAATCAGGCTGACCGTCCGTGATGCAAGCGACCTCGCACTAAAGCAAAAGGTCCTGCAAAAGCTGTTTGATCAGCTCTGCCTGGAAAAGGTACTTGCGCTTTGCAAAACTGCATATCCAAGCTTTGAGCGGCTCGGAGTAAAATATCCCGAGATCCGCTTCCGACATATGAAATCCCGTTGGGGCTCCTGCTCGCCGCAAAAGGGTGTGCTGACCTTCAATTACGCGCTTGCTCACGCTCCCACAAGCTGTATTGAATACGTGGTTTATCACGAATTCACGCACTTTCTTCACCCCGATCATTCCCCTGCGTTTTATAAAACGCTTTCGGTGTACGTTCCAGACTACAAGGAAAGAAAAAAGCGTTTGGATCAGACCCCGATCAATAAATGATCGCTTGCTTATCAAAACAAAATATAAACCGACAAAGGAGACCTCATATGGAAACCATCCGTCTCGGAAAAACCAATCTGACCGTTACCAAAAACGGCTTTGGCGCTCTGCCCGTTCAGCGAGTGGACAAGGACAATGCCGTCAAGCTCCTGCGCCGCGCATATGACGGCGGCATCAACTATTTCGACACCGCCCGTATGTACACCGACAGCGAGGAAAAGTTGGGTCTTGCGCTCTCGGACGTGCGTGAAAATATCATCATCTCCACCAAGACCATGTCTACCACCGTGGAAGGATTTTGGTCCGATCTTGAAACAAGCCTGCGTCTTTTGAAGACCGACTATATCGATATCTATCAATTCCACAACATCGCCTTCTGTCCCAAGCCCGGAGACGGCTCGGGGCTTTACGAGGCAATGCTGGAGGCACGCGAAAAAGGAATGATCCGCCACATCGGCATCACCAATCACCGCCTTGCCGTGGCAGAGGAGGCAGTGCTGTCGGGACTTTATGAGACCTTGCAGTTCCCCTTCTCCTATCTCGCGGGTGAAAAGGAAGAAGCCCTCGTCCGTCTCTGCGAGGAGCACGACGTTGGATTTATCTGTATGAAGGCGCTCGCCGGCGGTCTGATTACCCGAAGCGACGTAGCTTACGCATTCCTTGCGCAATATCCCGTAGCGCCTATATGGGGAATTCAGAGAGAAAACGAGCTTGACGAATTCCTTTCCTATCAAGATAATCCGCCCGCTCTGACCGATGAAATGAAGCAGTTCATCGACAGTGAGAGAGCCGAGCTTGCCGGCGAATTTTGCCGCGGCTGCGGTTATTGCGCGCCCTGCCCCGCAGAAATCGAGATCCACACCTGCGCCCGTATGTCTCTGCTTCTTCGCCGCTCACCCATGGCAGGTCATCTCACCGAAAAGAGCCAAGCGATGATGAAAAAGATCGAGGGCTGCATCAATTGCGGTCAATGTAAGGCAAAATGCCCCTTCGGACTTGACGCGCCCAACCTGCTCAAACGAAATTACGAGGATTACAAAACATTCTTGCATTGAACCGTATCAAAAACGCTTCTTAAGCTGTCTCAAAAAAAATTCAGAAAACCATCACCCAACCGCCTGTCTTTCAGGCGGTTTTCTTATTGACTTTTCTATCGGACTGTGTTATAATTGATAACGTAAAGGGATCTTCCCCTTCAAAATTTCGGAAAGGAGGTACTGTATAATGGCGAAAGGTTCAAAAGCGTTGATCATTTTTATGATTGCGGTCTTTCTTTTCACTTTTATCACATCTGCCTTGGCTTCCGGTCCTATTATCGGTCACGAATGTACGGGAGAGAATTGTCTGATCTGTATGGCGATCTCTCTGCGTGAGCGTTCTGTTCTTCCGATGCTTCTGCTTTGTATGCTGTTGGCTGTTATGCCGCTGAGCGCAGCTCTGCTTTTGCGCGCGCACTCCGAGCAAGGCATCTATAATCCTGTGACCCCCGTTTGCCTTAAGGTCAAGCTCTCGAATTAAATCAAAATATGAAATCGGTCTGCTATGCAGGCTTTTTCGTGTATGCGTAAATTATGCAATTTTGATTTTTCGAGGGTATTTTTATGCCCTCCTTTAAGGAGGATTTTTTTATGATTTCAATTAAAGGCGTTACAAAGCGCTTTCCAAACGAGCGCGCCATCAATTACACCGATGTGGTATTTGAGGACGGAAAGTCCTATATGCTGCTCGGTGCATCGGGCTGCGGCAAATCAACTCTGCTCAATATGATTGCGGGTATTCTCTCTCCCGAATCCGGTGAGATCTTTATCGGCGGCGAGGAAATGACCAAAAAGAGCCAAAAGGAAAAGGACAAGTTCCGCATCCAAAGGATCGGCTACATATTTCAGGATTTCAAGCTGATCCCCGAGATGACGGTGATGGACAACATCAACATTCTGCGTCTTGAAAAGGTAGACACAAGCCACGCGGACGAGATCCTTGAAAAGCTGGAAATACAGGGCAAGAAGAACAAAAAGGTCAAGCACCTTTCGGGCGGTGAAAAGCAGCGAGTTGCCATTGCCCGCGCTATCGTTAAGATGCCCGACATCATTCTTGCGGACGAGCCCACGGGAAACCTGAACTTCGAGATCGGCGAGGCGGTCATCAAGCAGCTCATCCAGATCTCTGAGGGTAAGACGTTGATTGCCGTTACCCACGACGAGCGCTTGGGCAAGTATTTTGATTACACGATCGATATGAACAAGATGGTTGGAGGTGATCAGAATGCTTAAGTTTGCAATCAAAAATATGGCGATCAAGCGTGCCAAGATCATTCTGATCGTCATTTCCATCGTAATCTCCGCATCGGTTGCCATTTTGGCTTACAACATTTCCGAGCAGGTGGACGACGGCTTCAAGACCACCGCAGGCTATTACGATATGATCATCGGCCCCTCGGGAAGCTCCACACAGCTTGCTATGAACACGATGTTCTTTACCGAAAAGCCGCTGGGCACGATCTCTTATGAATACGTCGAGCAGCTGCAAGCCGACACGCGCGTCAACCTTGTGGTTCCCTTCACTATGGGCGACTCCTACAACGGAGCGAAGATCGTAGGCACGGTCCCCGCATTTCTCGATGGCAAGAATCTGCGTGAGGGGGAAATGTTCAATGACAAATTCGAGGCTGTCATCGGATCTGCGGTAGCGCAGAAATACGGACTTGAATTGGGCTCCGAGATGGTCACCTCTCACGGACTTTCCGAGGGAGGTCACGCTCACGAGACAAATCCCTTAGTGGTTGTCGGTATTCTTGATTCCACAAAGACCGCTTATGACAACGTGATCTTCGTTTCCGTGGAAACGGTTTGGGCAACCCACGATCACGGCAGTGAGGACGAGCACGAAGAGTATGACACGGAAGCGACTCAAGCTGAAACACACGAGGCAGAAACAGAAACAGAAACCGCGTCAAGCTCTCACGGACACGCAAGCTCCGGAAGTCACGAAAGCAGTAATGAAAGCAACGAGAGTCATGAGGAGCACGGTGAGGTCTGTGCTATTCTGATCAAGACCAAGAGCTTCAACTATTACAATCAGATCAAGAGCGAATACAGCGAAAACGGCTCGCTTCTGGTCATCAACCCCTCCGAGGTTTTGCGCGAGGTGCTGGAAAACGTGGATATGAGCTCACAGATCGTCTATCTGCTTTGTATCATCATCCTGATTATGAATATCTTCGTCATTTCGGTTATCACTCTACTGAATATGTACGACTCCAAGAAGGAGATCGCGCTGATGCGTCTGATCGGTATCGGAATGAACAAGATCAATCTGCTCTACGTCATTCAGAACGGCTTCATCGGTCTGATCTCCACGGCACTTGCCTTCGGGGTATCCAGACTTTGCCTTGTTTTGATGGGAGAGTTCGTGGCATCGATGGGTATCGTGCTTGACAGCGCGCAGGTCTATCCCATGGAGCTGCTCATCATGGCTGTTGTATTTGTCATCAGCGTTTTACCCACGGTTATATGCACACTGAATATGTCCAGAAAGGATGGAATAAACGAATAATGAAAAAATTGATCTGCCTTTTATTGGCAATCCTGCTCTGCACCTCTCTCTTCTCCTGTGACAAGGGCGACTCAAACGAAAACACTTCGGAAAGTCAGGAAAGCGGAACCGTGATGCTTAGCTTTTCACAAGCACAGAGCATTGAAGAGATGAAAAATTACGATGGCAGAGAGGTCACCATCATCGGATATATGTCCACTCTGTCTCCTATATCGGGAAAATTTATGTATCTGATGAATCTTCCCTATCAAAGCTGCCCCTTCTGTGTCCCCAACACCACGCAGCTTTCAAACACAATGGCTGTTTACGCCAAGGAAAAGGATGAATTTGAATTCACCGACAGAGCGATTCAGGTTACCGGCATTATGGAATTCGGCGACTATACCGATGAATTCGGTTACGAATACAGCTACCGCATCGTCGATGCTACGTACACCGTGCTTGACACCTCCAATATGAGCGAGCAGCTTCGCTTGTGGCAGCAGCTTGCCTCCACCGACGTGATCGCAGACGTCTACACGATGTTCGAATATGTAAACTTCCTCTGCTATTGGCCAAGCTATACCGCGCAGTTTGAGGGTGGAAGCGATTATCTCTACCCCTCCGATGCCCTCTATTTCATCGAAACAGACGGCGCGCAGTTCAACTACGGCTTCAAGGAAGGCTATTTTGAAGGATTGATCGCCACGGTCGAAAGCGTGGATGCCACCGCGTTTGCCGACCTTGTTACGATCATCAAGGACGCCAAGGCGCTGTCAGACAAAGCCTATGCCGAGCTGAAGGCTGAAAACGTCTTTGTCAGCGAAGAATATTCAGGTGCCTTTAACGATGGCAGAACACAATACGGCATCGTCCTCGCAGGCGAGCTGGAGGCAGAAATGGAGCGTATATATTACGCCTTCTCCGATTGGCTTGCAAGCTGGGAGCTGTAATGCCGCGTTAGTATTTGGCCAAAAGCGCTCACAAAAGACCTCGCAAATTTTTAAAAGCCTATAGACAAATCCCGAGGATTGTTATATAATACTTACATAGGATCTTTCTCAACGAAGCCGTTTCGGGATATTTCCAAATATAAGTATGATTGCAAGGAGATTTAACAATGACTACAACGCGCCAATATTGGGTTGACACACTGATAAAGATCACTTCTCCCGTCCTGAGTGCTATGGCGGAAGGAAAGCTGAAGGAGACTATGCCTGTTGAAAGCAAGACTCCCGACCGTCCCACGGTCACCCATCTGGAAGCATTGGGACGCACCTTGACAGGTCTTGCCCCTTGGCTTGAGACTCCCGCGACCGATCCTCGGGAGGAGGAGGCTCGGGTCCGAATGGCCGAGCTCGCCCGCGCCGCTATCGCAAATGCGGTAGATCCCGCATCCCCTGACTATTGCAATTTCACAGACAAGCCTACCGATCAACCGGTGGTTGATGCCGCCTTTCTTGCTCACAGTATTGTTCGCGCTCCACACGAGCTGTGGGAAAAGCTGGATGGTCGGGCACAGCAGAATCTGATCGCGGCCTTCAAACAAACGCGCGAGATCCTCGCTTATCGAAGCAATTGGCTTTTGTTCCCCGCCATGGTTGAAACCGCGCTTTACGTTATGACGGGTAATTGCGACCGTATGAGAGCCGATTACGCACTTTGCACCCATGAGCAATGGTACAAAGGGGACGGTGTTTACGGAGACGGTCCCAATTTTGCTTGGGATTACTACAACAGCTACGTTATACAGCCTATGCTTCTTGACGTGATCTATACTCTGCATCCTATTCTGAATCGAGGCGGCTATGCCGACCGTATGAAGGCAAAGACCTTGAAGCACGCGCGCCGCTATGCGGCGATTCAGGAGCGCTTGATCGCTCCCGATGGTACGTTTCCCATAATTGGTCGCTCGATCGCATACCGCACAGGCGCCTTCCAAACCTTGGCACAGATCGCTTTGATGGATCAGCTGCCCGATGGCATATCGCCCGCTCAAGTACGTTGTGCTCTCACGGCAGTCATCAAACGTTGCTTTGAAGCCAAAGAGACCTTTGACGAAAACGGTTGGCTTACGATCGGACTTTGCGGTCATCAGCCCTCTCTCGGTGAGCCGTACATCTCTACGGGCAGTCTGTATTTGTGTACCGCAGGCTTCCTGCCGCTGGGTCTCCCTGCCGAGCATCCGTTTTGGAGCTCCGAGGATGCCCTGTATACGTCTCAAAAAATATGGAGCGGAATCGATATGCCCTTCGACCACGCGGATCATTAACGGCATTTCAGCGCTGCCTCGCAAAAACAACCTCCGACCAAAGCATAAGTCCGTAAAAAAAGCGGAATCCTATGGTAGATCGGTTGCTTGATGATTACAAATTTCTGCCACAGGGATGTTTTATTTCTTCCTGCTCCTCTTCAGGCAGCTCAAAAGATAAATGGAGGTTTTATAATGAAAAAATCCGCATTTCATAAGTTTATAATCGCCATCTGCGTTGCTATCTGCATACCGTTGGCGGCAAGTGCCTGCGCGGGAAGCGTCAGCTCAAAGGATAAAGATACTGTCGCCACGGGGTCTGAATCCACAGAAGCTATGACAAGCTCCACCCCTGCTCCCGACGCTACCGTCACCTACCAAATAACGGTAGTTGATGCAAACGGTTCTCCCCTTTCGGGCGCATACGTTCAACTTTGCTTCGGTAATCAATGCCTGCTCCCCGTAGCAACAAATGCTGACGGTATTGCGATCATTGAGACCGCCGAAGCTGACTACACCGTAAAGATCATTCTTGAAGGCTATACAGGCGAAGCCGAGTATCACTTTGCAGAGGGCGCTACAGAGCTTAAGGTGCAATTGACCAAAATTCAGGCGGATTCCGAAGCTACCGAGCCCTGAATCGCGATTTGATCCGCCCCACTCTTCTCACCTCGATATACGAATTTTACAATCCCCCCGACGAGCAAACGCGCGTCGGGGAATTTTGTATAGGATAACCTTTTTCTTGTAAATGTCAAACCGCTCTTGATTTTATCTCGATTATATATTATAATTATATTGGTATGTTTCATATCACAAATCGAAAGGAAGATATATATGTCAAAAAAAGCGGTTAAATATATAAGATCGATATACAGCATCGCGCTATCCCTTTTGCTGATCATAACGGGAATGCTTTTTATTGTAGCGTGTGTTCATATTTGTAATATGGGAGATCGTCCCTTCACGCCCGAAAACATATCCGCCGCATTTTCGAAGATCTCCGTATTTGTTTGGCTAACGGTGGGCGCGACTGTCTTGGGAATGATTTTAAAACTGGCGTTGCCGACCGACAGCGACAAGCCCCACGCAAAAAGAGATAAAAAAGCCACGCTTTCCCGACTTATGCAAACGCTTAACGAGGAAAGCTGTAATCAAGAAAGCCTGACATTGATAAAAAAGGAGCGGAAGCTCCGCGTTGCCCTTCGCGTCATAACAACTGTGTTGTGCTTACTGACAGCGCTTCCGGCCGTTGTCTATTCGCTGAACCTCAACAATTTCAACACAGATTACAATGCAAGCGTAATTGCCGCGTGTGCCTGTATTCTTCCCTGCACTTTTATTTCTATAGGCTTCTGCATTGCTTTTGCATATCTTGAAAACGCAAGTCTTGAGCGTCAATTGAAGCACGTTAAAGCCGCTCTTGCCGAAGCAAAAGTCGGGCTCCCTGCACGCACTGTCCAAAAACCGATTGCAAAATTCAAAGTCGTCGCAGGTGTCAGAGCGGTATTGGGAATTATCGCGCTTGCTTTGATCGTTGCCGGAATATGCAACGGCGGAATGGCAGACGTTTTGGCAAAAGCCATAAACATCTGCACCGAATGCATCGGTCTCGGATAAGGAAGGTAAGGATCACTATGAATAAACTCCTGCAATGGCTGAAAGATCATAAGCCTTCAAAAAGAAAACTGATCCAAGTATATGCCGCGTTGCTTTTTAACGCCAACCTCAAAGGCTTTGTCACGGGAAACATTTATCAAGGTCCCTTGAAAAGCATCTGCACTCCCGGACTTAACTGTTACTCCTGTCCCGGAGCCTCGGGGGCTTGTCCTCTCGGCGCTCTTCAGAATTCACTTGCATCAAGCGGAAAGACCGCACCGTACTACGTCTTCGGAATTATAATGCTGTATGGGCTTCTGTTCGGACGTTGGATCTGCGGCTTTCTCTGCCCGTTCGGTCTGATCCAAGAGCTTTTGCACAAGATTCCCACGCCCAAGCTCAGAAAAAGCAAAGCCACACGTATTCTTTCCTGTTTTAAATACGTGGTTTTAGTCTTCTTCGTGTTTATCCTGCCAATAGCGTATGCATTCAGAAGCTTCCCTCTGCCGGCATTCTGCAAGTATATCTGCCCGGCAGGAACGCTCGAAGGTGCTATGGGCTTGCTCTCCAACCGTGTAAATGAAGGCTATCTGCGTATGCTTGGCCCGCTGTTCACATGGAAGTTTCTCCTTATGGTATCGATCCTTGTGGCGTGTATATTCATTTTTCGCATTTTTTGCCGCTTTCTCTGCCCTCTCGGAGCGCTATACGGGCTTTTCAACAAGATCGCGCTGGTTGGCGTCAAGGTGGATTCCGCAAGATGTACCGATTGCGGTCTATGCGTCGGAAAATGCAAAATGGATATAAAGCACGTGGGAGATATGGAATGCATCAACTGCGGCGAGTGTATCAATGCCTGTCCTACTAAAGCAATCAGCTGGAAGGGATCGAAACTATTCCTCGCTCCCAACGTAACGGATACTCCGACTGCCAACAGCGAGGAGGATCATAACATAGCCGCAGAAAAGCGCAAAAAACGCAATGCCTTAACAAAAGCAACTGTCGCAATCCTGATGGTTGCAACTCTTTGCGGTGCTCTCATATACTACAATTTCGTTGACGGGCGTCAGGATAGCTCTATTATGCGCCCCTCCGATTCGACGGATAGCACCGATGACAGTACCGAAACGTATCCTCCCGAGGGCACTTCGGTTGGCGACAGTTGCCCCGCAATCTTGATTGACCTTGTCGGAAGCGATGAAAAATTTGACGTCCGTAAGCACAATTCCGAAGGGCGCGTTGTGGTACTCAATTTTTGGTATACAACCTGTGGTCCTTGTCTTGAAGAGCTCCCGTATTTTTACCAAGTGGCGAACGATTATGCCGATCAAGTCAGCGTGGTAGCAATTCATATAGAGCAGCCCAACGTCGACGTCACAGATTTCATCACCAACGATTCCGGTCGTCCCGAATGGAACGATAACACTATGCAAATCGGTTGGGATACGGATATGCAATACACAAAAATGTTCAACGTCCAAGCCTGCCCCGTAACGGTCATCATAAATGCCGAGGGCATTATTACCGACAAGTTCGACGGAGGTCTCACACACGACGAGCTTGTTGCCGCCGTAGAAAAGGCATTGGGAAACTAACGGAAACGACAAGCAATAGTTCCCTTCCACCGACAAGGCGGAATCAAGCAGAAAGGCACCCAAGGGGTGTCTTCCATAAAACAAGTTTACCTGTCGCAAAATCAAAGGAGTACGAGCAAATTGTTCGTACTCCTTTAATTGTAAATGCACTGTCGGGTGTGAATAAGACTTCTATATACACAAGAGAGTCTTTGTTTTGTGTGCCCTAAAAGTCCCTCTGCATTTCCTGACAAGCACTGCTTTTGTAGACATGAAAGCGAAGCCCCACGCGTGGTGGGGCGAGTAATTATTCTTGCGTTTTGGCTACCCATTCATCCCAACGAGGATCAGATTTGATTTCTTTTTCCACTTGGCTATAATCAGGATTGCACCACATAGGCCAATCTGTCGGCAAAGATTTTGCAATGGATTTGGATTGCCTTGTTTTATGTTTAACGTAAGAAACAAGCGGTGCAGTAAAGCAGTGATCTTCTCCATCGCATACTGCCTCCAAAGCTTTTGCGTGCTTCAAACTTTCGTTCAGTGACACAAAGGCATCATCGTGATATCCACGTTCCCATTGAACTCTTGAAAGATAGAGATATAGTTCGATAAGATCGCCGTGATATTTTCCCATGTTTCCGTCATCGCAGATTAAATAAAAGAGAGAAATCGCTCCTTTGATCTTTTCGATTGGCATATCACTTTCAAAATGATGCTTGTTGGTAATCAAACCATAAACCAGCTGTTGAGCAAACTGACTTGCTGTTTTTAAAAGAAAATCTCCAATGTATTGTGCTTCTTCTTTGCCATCGGAAGCGGCAGAAAGCAATATTTCCCTGCAGTTTTTGAGTTCGGGCATTTTCTGAGCATATGCAATCGTTATCAGGTGATGGTGGCAACTCATCTAAACAGATCACATCTCCACAACCATTTTATTCTGAATCCGATTTCATTTAGCAAAGTGTGCGAACCCCGAATGCGGTTGCGCCATACTCTATAGCAACAACCCGCGTGAAAAGCGTAACGTAACCGTGCGCATAGCTGAACCCGGATACACGGGACCGACATATCGTTGCGCTCGTTGTGACACCATGCTTGTTATCATCGAGAAGCCGAAGGTTGCGTCAGGCTACGTGTTCACCGACGAGATGGGCAATCGCTTCAAGCCGCGCTACATCGAGGATGCTTTTCCGAAGA
>JAFTRQ010000061.1 GCA_017462125.1 Clostridia bacterium
AAGAACGATGTCAAAGTCATTTCCGCAACGGAATCCATATCCGGTGGCGCGGAAGGTATTATTCTCGAATCTGTGCTTGAAGGTATGGCGGAATACTACTCCGCTGATCTGGCTGAAAAGGTATCGAGAGGCATGACCGAGAATGCGCTCAAAGCTCGCTTCAACGGCGGTCAAATTCCGCTTGGTTTCGTGATAGATGATGAACACCATTATCAGATTGATCCCGAGAAAGCTCCGCTTGTAATTGAAATGTTCCGCAGATACGCAGGTGGCGAATCCATCACCGACATCATCGAAGATCTGAACGCACGTGGGATCCGCACCTCCCAAGGTAACCGTTTCAACAAAAATTCGCTTACTCGCATTTTCTCCAACCGCAGATATATCGGTGAGTACAGCTATAAGGACATCGTTATTCCTCATGCAATTCCGGCTATCGTTTCCGAGGACATCTTCAACAGAGTAGCCGTTCGTATGGGGCAAAATAAACATGCCACGGGCAAAGCCAAAGCCCCCGACAGATACATCCTGACGACCAAGCTGTTCTGCGGAACTTGCAATTCTATGTTTGTAGGTGACAGTGCGAACAAACCTAACGGTGTGATTTATCGTTATTACAAATGCGCCAGCGCCAAACGGCATGAATGCGACCGCAAGGCAATTCGCAAGGACTGGATTGAGGACAAGGTTATCGAGCAGATATCCGCTTGGTTGAATAACGATAAGCTGATCAGCGATATGGCAGATGATGTGATGGCTCTCCTTAACGAAGACGACGGCATGATTCTCGCCCTTGAAGCACAGCTCAAAGAGGTTCGCTCATCAATCGATAACATAATGAAAGCCATCGAAAAAGGCGTTGTGACTCGCACCACAAAATCAAGGCTTGAGGAACTGGAAGCGGAAGAAGAAAAACTCACTTGGAGTATCAAGGCTGAAGAGGACAAAAAGCCGAAAATCACAAAGGATTTCATTCTGTTCACGCTGCATAAGTTCCGGAATCTTGATCTGAGATTCGAGAAGAATAAAGAACGGCTGATTGACGGACTTGTTAAAGCAATATTCGTTTATGACGATTACATCAAGGTGTTCCTCACCTTCGATGATAAGCCAATCGATATACCTACAACTGGAGAAATTGAAAATATGGCAAATAGTTCGGACGTTGCATCGTCCGCTTCACCAAAAAAAGAAACGTCCGAACAAAGTTCGGACGTTTCTTTTTTTGCTTACCTATACGGGCCGAAGAAAACCCCATCGATTCAAATCCGCTTGCGGATTTGAATTAAAGGTTCGATTCCCGTACGACCGAACTTTGTTCGTACGCTTTTTGCTTCCCGTATACTAGTGCTCAAATCCTTTGACTCGAGCCCTGCTCGAAAAAGAGACCGCATCGCACCGGACGAATCCAAGCGATACGGTCTGCCTTTGGGAAAAAACTATAAAGTACAGATTATCTTGTCATTGTTGCTCCGCCGTTAACGCAGATAACCTGACCGTTAATGTATCTGGAGCCCTCGGAAGCGAGGAATACCATGATAGGTGCACAGTCGCGCTCAGCGTCGCCCATCATACCGTCGATGGGGTAACGTCTCTTGAGACCTTCGAGGTGCATCTTCTTGACTGCAGGATCAACCGTTGCAAGCCACTGGTTGTACATTTCGGTTCTGATAGTGGGGTTTACGCAGTTGGTGCGCACGTTGCTCTCGATACCCCATTCCATAGCGATAGAGCGAGTCCAACCGAGAACAGCCGCCTTGGAAGCCGCGTACATAGCGCCGTTGGGCATACCGGAAAGAGCTACGTCGGAGGCGTAGTTGATGATAGAGCCCTCAACACCGTTCTCCTTGAAGATCTTGTATGCTGCCTGGTTTGTGTAGATAGTACCGTAAAGATTA
>JAFTRQ010000062.1 GCA_017462125.1 Clostridia bacterium
AAGCAACCGAAGGACAGAATGGTACAAAAGCTCGGTCAGCAGCTCCGTATCAATCACTCCAAGATCAAGGATGCGAGCGACACCAACACCAACTTTGACAGCCTTGACGATGCTATCAAGAGCGGGTATTTTCTCAAGCGAGGGATTGCGGAAAACGAGGATTTCTATTATATGAATACCCTTATTACCATTACCGCAAACAGTCCCGCTGAGCTCGATTACAGAGAAAAGGAAATGCGAAAGCTCTTACTCTCCCACGATATTGGGTGCGTGACCTGTACATTCCGTGAGGAGCAGGCATTCCTTTCTTCCTTACCTCTCGTATCCCTTGAAAAGCATCTTTTTGAGCGTTCAAAGAGGAACGTGCTGACCAGAGGCGCGGCAAGCTGTTATCCCTTTGTCAGCTTTGAAATGTGCGACGATAACGGCATTCTGCTCGGTGTCAATCGCTATAACAATTCGCTGACCATCGTGGATATCTTTAACTCTCAGGTATATAAGAACGCGAACATTTCCATTCTCGGAACGTCGGGCGCGGGAAAGACATTCTTGATGCAGCTGATGGCGCTTCGTATGAGGCGAAAAGGCATTCAGGTATTCATCGTCGCTCCGCTAAAGGGACACGAATTTTACCGAGCTTGTAAGAACATTGGCGGTGAGTTCATACAGATCTCTCCCGCTTCACAAAACTGTATCAATATTATGGAGATACGAAAGGCGGACAAATCTGCCGACGAGCTGATCGACGGTGCAGTAACCGAAAAGTCCGCCCTTTCTTCTAAAATACAGCGACTGCACATCTTCTTTAGCTTGCTCATACCCGATATGACACACGAGGAAAGGCAGTTGCTTGATGAAGCACTCATAAAGACCTATGAGGAAAAGGGAATCACCCACGATAACGATTCGCTGAACGATCCCGACAGTCCCGACCGCTACCGTCCGATGCCCGTTCTCGGAGACCTTCACGCAATCTTAAAGCAAGACGCGCAGACCAAACGAATGGCGAATATTCTGAACCGCCTCGTAAACGGCTCTGCAAGCACATTCTCCCAGCAAACCAACGTCAATCTGGATAACAAGTACACCGTGCTGGATATATCCGAGCTTAGCGGCGACTTACTACCTCTGGGTATGTTCGTAGCCCTTGATTACGTTTGGGATAAGGCGAAGGAGAACCGCACCGTTGAAAAGACTATCTTCATTGACGAGTGCTGGCAGCTTATAGGCGGTACGGGCAACCGACTTGCCGCAGAATTTGTCCTTGAGATTTTCAAAATCATTCGTGGATACGGCGGTTCAGCCGTTTGCGCTACGCAGGATCTCAATGATTTCTTTGCTCTCGACGATGGAAAATACGGCAAAGGAATCATCAATAACTGTAAAACAAAAATTATTTTGAATTTAGAGGACGAAGAGGCGCAAAGAGTTCAGGGTATCCTCCGTCTTTCAGAAGTAGAGGTGATGGAAATCACGCATTTTGAAAGAGGGAACGGGATAATCAGCACAAACAACAATAATATCTCTGTCGAATTCAAATGCAGTAGTCTTGAAAAGACACTCATAAAATCAG
>JAFTRQ010000007.1 GCA_017462125.1 Clostridia bacterium
CAAAATTAGCATTATATTCTTCAGCTAATTTAATGCTTTCTTCATAAACGTATTTAATATGTTCGTTCCAAAAATCGTAGTTGTCATTAGAATTGAATTTATATTCATTTGACTTTTCTAATACATAGCTTTTTACTAATTCAATAATATTCATATAATTTCCCCGTCAAATTCTGATTTATCATTCAGTTTTATCGCAAGTTTCGCCTTTGTATTACAAATGCTTCGGGCAAAGCCCTTACCCCTGTAATACTGATTATATTATATCACAAATCAGCAGAGAAAGCAAGAGTTATATTCCGACTTCGTCGGAGTGATATTATTGCTGCCGCAATAGTGATATTGAAGCCTTGCGGCTTCAGTGATATTTTATTCGCCCCCTAAACTCGCGTAGCGAATATCACTTGGACGAAGTCCAAATATCACTGCAAAGCAATATCACTCGCCGTAGGCGAATAGAACTGGCGTGTTCTCCGTTAAGGAGAACACGCCAAGCGCGATGCTCTTGTTTTTATATATTGAGCTTTGATTCATTATTCTCCAATGACATACCTATTGATATTTCCCAGTAAGCCTTGCGAGGACACGTATTGCGTGAGATTCGGTTTCAGCTCACAGACGTTGAGAAAATGAAGGTGGCCTGCCAAAACAGCGGGGATCTTATGAGTGTTTGCGTAGATGAGTTCAATGAATTCGAGATTCTCCGCAGGACAATCGGGGTTGTTCAAGCGGTAATATTCCTCGCGAGTTTTTAAAATGTCGTTGTTTTCCGATTGAATCGGTATGTGCATGGCGATGATGAGCGGCTTTTGTTGAGAGAGCTGCTCTTTTAAGGCATTGATTTGCTCTCTTGTGACAGCTCCGTTGGAGTTATCAAAGGCAATTATTTTCAGATCGTCAAGATCGAGGATTTGGACGGGGCTTTTTATTCTTGACATATAGCAATCATCGGGGATCAGCTCGGCTTGCTCGTGGTTTCCGCAGGCAAAAACGTAGGGAATCGGGAAATTTGAAAACTTTTTTTCGAAAAGCCGAACGTGCGCTTCGTTTACGTAATCAAATATATCTCCCGTCATAATCAGCGCGTCGCCATCCTCCCGCGCTTTATTCAAAAGGCTTTCAAGATGCTCGTCCGCTTCTATGAGAAGCTCGTCGTCATACGGTTCTCCGAAGGCTTTGGCGAAGCTTTTTCGCCCCTCGTGCCAAAAAGAAGCGTTTGTTGACACCTTTTGCCTTTCCTCTTCGGAGGACAGCTCGTCAGTGAGATTCAGATGCACGTCGCTGAAGTGATATACCGTCTTTCTTTTGACACCCTTGATATTGATCCTGTAATCGTGTAGCAAAATCCTTGACAAGTCAGTTCCTCCATTAATCGTTTTTCTCAACCCAAATAGGACTTGTCCAGCCAAAGCGGCCGTCTGAAAGCTCGACGCGGAGATAATAAAAATCGGTGTCGTTTTCCTGGTTGTAGTCGAAGATCAACTCGCGCGCATAAGTGAACGTCATATAATTTCGGCAATTTTTGACGAGGGTGATGGCTTTGATCGGTACGTCGGCTTTCACGTTGAAGAAGATCTTCAGATCCTCGTCTTTGGGGCGCTTGACCGTCTCGCCCATCCAATGGTTGTCAATGCGGAAGTCGATCTCCATTCTGCCGCCCATCGCTCCGTCGGGCTTGCCGAGCATATATGCGAAGGTTCGCTTTGCGGAAAGCGCGTCAAAAATGGCATCGTGGGTATTTTCCTCCGCCCAAACTCCGGTCACGCCGGGATACATGGAAAGACCGCCGTACGGCTCATAGACAAGACCGTTTCGCCCGTGGTGGTCGTCACTTCCGCCGATACATCCGATCTTTGCACCCTTTCGCAGGGCATCCTGAAAGAATCCTCCCTCACAGCAGGAGGGGGCATCGAATCCGGGGTTGCCCATATACTCTGCGGGGTCGCCGCGGGAGATGATCTCTATAAAGGGCGGGATCAGATCCTTGTCAAGTCTGATGAAATCGCCGCCTGCGGAAAAATCGTAGGTGTCGTGGGGAACAGCGATAATGTTGGGGTTGGCAAGAACTTGACGGTAGCACTCCTCTGTAAACTCGCCCGGACGGTCGCCAATCACCATTTCGGCGTCGTCATCGCGGAAATAGAGCACCATATTACTGAAAAAAGGGTAGGAATCGCGCTCGTAAGCCAAGATCGTGGTGAATTTTCCGTCCTCGCGGTATTCCTTGACCTTGCTTCTGATCAGCTCCCATTTGGAATCCTTTCCGCCATGCCAAAGGGTAGGTCTTCCCACACCTCCGTGGTCGTGGTCGCTCAGCGCGGCGAAGTCAAGCTTGGCAAGGTCTCTGATATTTTTGAAATACGTATCGATATCAACTCCGCCGTCCGACAACTCGGTGTGCCCGTGCATCTCGCCCGTGAAGGGCTTCAACGTGGGGGCGGGAGGGTCAAATTGGGCGCGTGCGTCCTTCAGCTCCTGCGAAAGTGTTTGTCTGTCGTCGGAGATCGGTCCGTAGACCGTGTCGGTAAAGCGCTTACAGCGGCCGGGTGTATCGTATCGTCTTGCTTTGTATTTGTCGGGATGAATCATTTGTCTGCGGATTCCTTTCAAAAAAGATTTTTGGCATATATGCTCTGCACTGCTTTGATTATAGCACGGAAAATCGGGATTTGTCAAGCAGAGAAAGCAATTTTTATATAATTCAAAAGAACTGTTGCGTTTTTCTTTCATTAGGTGTATAATGAAGGAAAAGGCAGGTGAATGGGTATGTATATTGTTGCGAAGGATGATCAATTTGCGGTATCGAATGATAAAAAAGGTGCCGTAGCGAGCATATTGCCACCCAAGATAATCGAAAACGGCGAAACAATTGAGCTTTTCTGCGTTGGAGATGGGATATATGAGTCTGAAAACGATCGCGTTAGATATACCGTTGAGCAGATCGGTGACGGTTTGTTTTGTATCAAACGCTCGTGGACCAATCTTGCCTCGGTGACGCGACATATCCGAACGGTAATTCGCGTGCAGGCTTGCTTTGCGGTTGAAAAATTTCTGATCCCTTGCGTCAGCATCAACGGAAATCCATTTGGCGCGGGCGGGGAGCCAAAGGGACTTTTGTGTGAAGGGAGCCCGTGGATCTTTTCTTATGACCGTGTTTCTGTTCCTGCTTGTACGCTGACGGAAAACCGCGATTTTGCGCTTTCGCTCTTCACTTCCGCAGAGGATCCCGTATCGCTTACGTGCTCTTGCAGTATTGTTAAGGATGAGGTGACGGGAGCTTACTGTCAGGAGATCCATCATCCCGTAACAGAAACGCCGAAGGCGTACACCTTGCGTGACGGTTACACCGAGGGCTACGAGGGAAAGATCGAGCTGTTGCCCGGAGAATCCTTTTCTGTTGAAGCATACCTGTTAGTCAGCCGCCCGAGATGGAAAAATTTCGGTATTTGTGACACGCTTGACAAGTCTCTTTCGCTTTTCCCGAATATTGAGCCGAAAAATCTTCCGGATGATTTGCAGGTCTGGGATCATTCGATCAAGTTTGCCGAAGGTCTGATCCGAAGCCATCACGGAATGCGCGGCTTCCACATCGGCTTGTTGCCTGACGGAGCGGGTGGATTCCAATATCGGGGTGATGATTGCTATGAGCTTGCGTGGTGCGGACAAAACGTGCTGCTGTGCCGTATGTTCATTGAGGATTACATACGGAACGGAGACAGGGAAAAGCTTGACACCGCACTTGAGATCCTTGATGCGCGAGTGGAGAATTGCATATCCTCCTGCGGATTGATCGCCTCACAGCTGCGCGACAGCACAGCTCTTGAAAGCACGTCCTCCGACACCTGCAATATGGGATACGGCGCGTATGAATTTTTGCGCGTCTACCAAAAGCTGCGTGGAATCGGTATCGAAAAGCAGTCTTACCTTGCCGCAGGGCTTGGTGTGTGTGACTTTTTCGTATCGCATTTTTCGCCTGAATTCGGCTTTGGTAAGCAATGGCGGCACGACGGTGTCTGTCTTGACACGGGTGGAACCATCGGTGCGTTTCTGATCCCCGCGCTTACAAAAGCCTATGAGCTGACGAAAAAGCGTTGCTATCTTGATATGGCGGAAAAAGCGATGCTGTTTTACTGTAAGCGTGATCTTGACGAATTTTGCTGTACAGCCGGCGCACTTGATACCTGTTGCGTCGATAAAGAGACCTCCGCACCGCTGATCATGAGCGGTGTGCTGCTGTATTCCTTGACCCAAAATGATCAATATCTTGAATATGCTCAGAAGGCGGCGTATTATTTTACCTCTTGGATGTTTCACTATCAGCCGCTGTATGATGCCGTTGCCGAGATCGAGAAATATGAGGTCTGTGTGCGCGGGCTCACGGCCGTCTCCGCACAGCATCACCATTTGGATATGTACGCAGGGATCGTGGTGCCGTATTTGCGACAACTTTCCGATATGACGGGAGATCTGAAATGGCGCGTGCGTGCCGATATGATGTGGAAGGCGGTTCTCCAATGCATTGGAGACGGAAAACGCAAGATACACGGCGTTTTGCGCCCTGCGGGAAGTCAGAACGAGGCGATCTTTCATTGCCCGTGGACCTTCGGTGGAGTGAATACCTTTGCGCGCGGTGCGCTGAACGATTGGCTCGTGGCGTGGCCTTGCGCCTTTCGTCTGTCGGTGCTTGAGTATGAGAGTGCTGAAAAGGGCAGCAGGTGATACTTGCCGTACCGCGTTTGGACGTCGCACGCTGCGAACTTGCGCATAGGAAAAAATTATGTTTTGTAAAAAACAATACTTGAAATATATAAAAAAGCGTGCTATAATGAATACGGAAGCAAAAATCATATATGTTTTACTTCTGACCGATAACCCAAGGAGATGTTTAAATGAAAATTTTGAATTTTGGATCTTGTAATATTGATTACGTGTATGCAATAGACCACATCGTTCGTGTGGGAGAGACCGAGACCACGGAAAGAATGGATGTTTTCCCCGGTGGAAAGGGCTTGAATCAGTCTATTGCCGTGGCGCGGGCAGGCGCTCAGATCTGGCACGCAGGCTGTGTTGGCAATGATGGCACGATGTTGACCGAGCTGTTGGAGGCAAGCGGTGTTGATCTGTCGTATATGAAGACCGTTGACGCGAAGAACGGACACGCTATTATTCAGGTCAGCGCCAAGGGCGAAAACTCGATCTTCCTCTATCCCGGCTCGAATGAGATGGTGACGAAGGAGTACGTTGACGAGGTGCTTACGCATTTTGCTTGCGGAGATATTCTTCTTTTGCAAAACGAGATCAGCAACGTGGAATATATCATCAGAAGAGCATATGAAAAGCAGATGCAGATCGTATTCAATCCCTCACCGATCAACGAAAAAATTGCCGAGATCGATCTTGGTATGATTTCGTATCTGATCCTTAATGAGGTAGAGGCGGGTGAGATCACTCATTGTGACAACCCCGATGAGAGCCTTGCGTATTTTAAAAAGAATTACCCCTCGTTGAAGATCATGCTGACGCTCGGTGAGAAGGGATGCGTCTATATGGATACCGAAACCGAGGTGTGGCAATCCGCGTTCAAGGTCAAGGCGGTGGATACCACTGCCGCGGGCGATACCTTTACGGGATATTTCGTAGCGGGGATTGCTCAGGGCGATGCTTATGCGGAGATATTGAAGATCGCCAGTGCCGCTTCTGCGATTGCAGTATCGAAAAACGGTGCCGCGCCTTCGATCCCCCAAAGAGCTGAGGTGCTTGAAAAATTTGAAAGCCTGCAGGGTAACTGAGGCAGATGAAATCCGCCGCTTTGCGGCGGATTTCCGTGATATATTTTGAATAGATAAAAATGCGTTGCTTTTGCGGCGCGTAAAGGCAAGGAGAAATGAAATGAAAGGTGTTCTTTACAGCTACGACGTTTACCCCAAGGTTTTTCTTGCTGACAGAGAAAAACAGATTACTATACAGCCCTTGGGTGATCATGCGGCTTTCGCGGCGGATAAGGATTATACGTTGCGCATCTATAAGGTCAATCAAGCCAATCCGAGACCGTATCCCGAGCGCGGAGGCAGATTTGAGGTAGTTACCAAGCCCGAGAGCGACGGGTGTCTGCGCTTTACGGGGCTTTTTGAGGGCGAGGGTGAGTTTTTTATTAACGTCCATGCAGATCCTGCGGGGAATCCTATCTGCACGCTTTCCGTTTACGCGTTGAATGAGGATATGGCGGGCAGAGTGCCTTACAGAGGCGATCTGCATATGCATACCCGTCGTTCCGACGGTAGGGAAGCGCCTGCCACCGTTGCGGCGAATTATCGCGGTCACGGCTACGATTTTACCGTTATTTCCGATCATAACAGATATTATCCCTCTCTTGAGGCGATCGCATATTATAAGGACCTGACCGATCTGACGATCGTACCCGGAGAAGAGGTGCATCTGCCTCTTAATGACGTGCATTACGTTAATTTCGGCGGTACGTACAGCATCAATGCTTTGGTCAAGCCCTCGGCAAATGACGAGCAGGGTGATGATCTTGCACACCGCAGTATCGACGGAAACGCTCCCGAGCCTATGACAAGAGAGGCATATGAGGCAATGATCCGCGAAAGAGCGAAGCACGTTCCGAGAGAGTATGAGTCCGAGAGACTCAGCTTCGCGGTGCTTGAGTGGATCTATGAGCATATGCAGGCAAATGGCGGTTTGGGTATCTTCCCCCATCCTTATTGGCTCCGTCAGATGATGCAGCTGCCCGAGGATTATACCGAATTTATTTATAAGGAAGCGCCCTTTGATGCTTTTGAGGTGCTTGGCGGCGAGAATTACTATCCGCACAACGGCTTCCAGACGGGTCTTTACTATGAAATGAAGGCGAAGGGAATCGATCACCCCGTTGTGGGTAGCACCGATAGCCACGGCTCCACAGAGCACAACCGCAATGCTTTGATCTGCTCCACCATCGTTTTTGCCAAGGCTAACACGCGCGAGGGGCTTATCGAGGCGATTAAGCAGAAGTATTCCATAGCGGTGGACACTATCAGTCAGGAATATCGCTTAGTCGGTGACTTCCGATTGATGAAATATGCCAGCTTTTTGATGGAGAATTATTTCCCGCTTCACGACATGGCGTGTCGTGCCGAGGGTTACTATATGAACCGCTATATCGCGGGAGACGAGCGCGCCCTTGACGTACTGAAGGCGATGAAGGGACAGATCCCCGATATGCAGAAAAAGTACTTTGATCTTTGACGGCTTGATATAAAAACAGAAAATCGAAGATTTCGTACGTGATCACGGATTTACAAAGCGTACGGACCGTGTTATACTGAAACAAACAGTTTGGGAGGATTTTATTATGAAAACCTATAAAATAGCAGTGATCGCAGGTGACGGAATCGGTCCCGAGGTGATCGCGGAGGGTGTTAAGATCTTAAAGACGGTTGCCGATATCGACGGCAGCTTTGGCTTTGACTTTACGTTTTTCCCTTGGGGATGCGAGTATTACCTCAAGGAAGGCCGGATGATGGCAGAGGACGGTCTTGAGACCTTGAAGGAATACGACGCTATCTTCCTTGGTGCGGTGGGCTATCCCGGTGTGCCCGATCATATTTCTCTGTGGGATCTTTTACTTGTGATCCGCAAGAGCTTTGATCAGTATATCAATCTGCGCCCCGTAAAGCTGCTCAAGGGAGCACCCTGTCCTTTGGCTGACGTGAAGAGAGAGGATATCGATATGCTCTTTGTTCGTGAGAACAGCGAGGGTGAGTATGCGGGAAGCGGCGCGTGGCTCTTTAAGGACCAGCCCAACGAGGTTGTTATTCAGAACGGTGTGTTCTCCCGCAAGGGCTGTGAGCGCGTGATCCGTTACGCTTACGAGCTTGCGAGAGAGCAGAAAAAGACGCTGACCAGCATCAGCAAGGGTAACGCGCTGAACTATTCGATGGTGTTCTGGGATCGGATATTCAAGGAGGTTGGAGAGGAATATCCCGACGTTAAGACCTATTCCTATCTTGTGGACGCCGCGAGTATGTTTATGGTAAAGGATCCCGGAAGATTCCAGATCGTAGTTACGTCCAACCTGTTTGGAGACATTCTCACCGACCTTGGCGCGGCGATCTCGGGCGGAATGGGACTTGCCGCAGGCGCGAATCTGAACCCTGAGCGCAAATTCCCGTCAATGTTTGAGCCCATCCACGGCTCCGCCCCCGACATCGCGGGCAAGGGACTTGCCAACCCCTTGGCAACCGTTTGGTCGGTATCGCAGATGCTCGATCACTTCGGCGAATTTGAGTGGGGCAAGAGAGTGCTTGACGTGATAGAGGAAATGCTTGTGGAAAAGAGTGTTCTGACTCCCGATCTTGGCGGAAATGCTACGACAGAGCAGGTGGGAGACCGCGTTACGGAGAAGCTTGTCGAGAAATTCGGAAAAGCATAAGAGGAAGTTGCCATGTTCGAAAGAAGAAGCATACGGCATCCTTGGGAGGGCAGGATGGAGCCCTTCAGGATCGTTGGAGGTGTCTATTTCGTCGGCACCTTTCAAGCCTCTACCCATTTGATCGATACGGGAGATGGCTTGATCCTTATCGATCCCGGATACAGCAATTCCTTGTATCTCGTCATCGATTCGATACACCGCCTCGGGTTTGATCCCAAGGATATCAAATATATTATCAACACCCATTGGCACGGAGATCACACCGAGGCAACCGCGGCATTGGCTGAGCTTTCGGGTGCGAAGACCTTGATCGGTCGGGATGATTTTGAGCGTGCGAAACGACATTTCACCGCTGATATAGTAGTGAAGGACGGAGATCTGCTGTGCCTTGGTAACGTTTCGATCTCCTTTATGGAGACCCCGGGCCACACAAAGGGAACGGTTTCCTTCTTTTTCGACGCTTATGAGGACGGCAAGCTTTACCGCGTGGGGATGTTTGGTGGCGCAGGCGCCAATACGATGGTGCGTGAGCATTTTGACTATGAGGGCTGTCGTGAAGGGTATCGAGCATCGATACACCGATTGATGAAGGAAAAGGTGGACGTATTCATCGGGAATCACGTTTGGAACAATAATACCTACGAATACGGAAGGCTTTTGCTTGAAACGGGAGAGAACCGCTTCTTGGACGGAGAACTTTGGGGCAGGTTTCTTGATTTTTGTGAGAAAAGGCTTGACCGCGTTATTGAGGAGGATGTCTGATGTCATCCTTATCCGACAAGGTAAAGACGGCGTCTGTGAAAAAACACGTTGCTATAAAGAGAACAAGGGGGAGCGTAGAATGAAACGGTTTATGGGCATATTATTGGTGCTTTGCATACTGCTTTGTGCTTGTACGTCGGCATCGATCGGAGAGCACAGCGAAAAATTGCCCTATGGAGAAGCATATTACGTGACCGATGAGGAAAAAGAAAAATGGCGAGAGCCATTACTTGAGATCCTTTCGAGAATGCACTATTTTGGCAGAGATTCAGCGTCTGATGATAGCACGATCTTCATTATGCCGTATCTGTCGGTTTCTTTGTTTGATATGAATTGCGACGGTACTCCCGAGGTTATCGTGAATCAGGGAGGCGGTTCTATGCAAAACGCACTTTATGAGGTGTATGATCTTGCCACGGGAGAATGTATGGGCAATTTTGACGGTAGCTTTGAGGATTCCCGATGCTATTATTACGATCTTGAGGAGAAGGACTACGACTTTATTGGGCAGAGCAGCTGGCGCATTGGATATGATAGCAGATTTCGCTTTATCTCGATGATGGGCGAGAGTGACGATCTGATAGATTGCATTTTGTCAGAGGATTATAATCTGCCGAACAGAAGCGAGAATTGGGAAGAGGAAATCTTCAACGTGACCTATAGTATTGACGGAGAGCTTGCTACCATTGATCAATATTATGCGGCATATGACGCGCTTTGGCAAAGATACGTTCGTATTCCCGACACCCAAATGGCGTATATCTATTGGTCTGATCTGGAGGGATACGATGCAGAGCTCGAGCCATCGAGCCTTGCAGAGCAGATGGCGGACGCATTGCTCCGTTCAGGACAGAAATTCATTGCGTTGGATTAACAGAGAGACACCGATAAAACAGAAGATCCCAAGGCGTTCTTATAAAACGCCTTGGGATCTGTTGCTTTTTCGTTTGTTATTGGTCTTCACCGAAGTCTGCAATATATGCTTCAAGAAGCTTCTCAGGCCAATCGGAGACAGGCTCCAGCTTACCTGTGAAGAAACGAAGCGTTTTGGGCTCGTGAACGAAGCGAAGGCCGCCGATGAGGTGACGGTGATCGTAAAGCCATTTCACGCGATCGATGACGTATTCGGTCTGAGACAGGGTAAATACGCGTCGAGGGAAGGCAAGTCGCACCATTTCCACGGATGCGATATGCTCGCTTCCGTCGGGATTTCTTTCCTCGGACAGAGTTCCTCTCTCCATTCCGCGAATGCCTCCGCAGAGATAGAGCGCCGCTACAAGAGAGCCTGCGGGATACTGCTCGGAGGGAATGTGGTCAACCACCTGTCGGGCATCAATGTGTGCGCCAAGACCTCCTCCGGGAGTAATCATAGGTACGCCGAGGCTGTCCAGCTCACGGACGCAATGAGCGATGAATTGAGGTCCCTGCGAGATAATATCGAGATCCATGGTTTCCTCAAATCCTACGATCATAGCTTCCATTTCTTTTACCGACATGCCGCCGTAGGTCAGGAATCCTTCAAACATCGTGATGTAGTCTTCCATTTCGTGGAAAAGCTCTTCATCACGGACGAGAATTCCGCCGCCTCTGCCAAATCCGAACTTTCTGCCGGAGAAGTAGATCATATCGAAAAGATCCGCAACCATTTTTGTGATCTCGGGGATCGATCTGTCTTTCATAGACTCCTCTCGGGTCTTGATGAAGTAGAGATTATCCTGAAGCAGAGAAGCGTCAAGAAGGGTAAGGATTCCGTGCTCTCTCGCAAGGTCTGTCGCCGCTTTCATATTTTCATAGGAGATAGGCTGACCACCAATCAAATTCGTGCCTGCCTCGAGACGCATATACGCGATGTTGTCGGCACCCTCTTTTTCAATGCAGGCGCGCACCTTATCAAGGTCGATGTTTCCCTTGAAGGGAAGCGTGCTCTTACCGATCAAACCCTCGTCCTTAACCAATTCCTCAACGTGACCGCCAAGACGTGTTACGTGTGCTTTGGAGGTGGTGAAGTGATAGTTCATAATGACGCAATTGCCGGGCTTGACGAAATGCTGTGCAATGATGTGCTCACACGCACGGCCCTGATGTGTGGGGAGAAGGTACTTGATGCCGAAGATCTCCTCAAGCTTGTCCCTCATACGGTAGAAGGTCTCACTACCCGCATAAGCATCATCGGCACGGAGCATTGCGGATTGCATATTATCACTCATAGCATTTACACCGGAGTCGGTGAGCATATCCATAAAAATATCGCCGTTATGAAGCAAGAACGTATTATATCCCGCTTCCTTCATCTTTTGCAGACGTTCTTTGGCGGGGAGAAGTGTTAACTTTTGAACTATTTTGACCTTGTGCATTTCCATAGGCACAGGCTGACGGTTATAAAATTTAATTTCAGGCATTTTTTCCTCCAAGGGGGTTGCTTTTTTTCTTTATATAGTATATAATAAAATCGACGATCGGTCAAGCGAATATTTTTGATAAAAGCCATCGATAAATTCGATCGATGTATGATTGGAGCAAGGAATGGAAATACGGAATTTAATTACTTTTGTACAGGTCGCGGAATTGAACAGCTTTACGAAAGCGGCAAAAGCCTTGGATTATTCGCAGTCGACGGTCTCTTTTCAGATCAAGCAGCTTGAAAACGAGCTGGATTGCCTTTTGTTTGAGAGGATCAATCATACCATAACGTTGACGGAAAAGGGCAAGGAGCTGCTTGAGTTTGCTCGTCAGATCAGATATCTGACCGACGAATTCAATCATAGCTTTGATGCGCCTCACAAAATCAGCGGACTTTTGCGGATCGCCGCGCCGGACTCGGTTTGTGAGGATATGATGCAGACAAACTATATAGATTTTTATTCTAAGTATCCCGAGATCTCTCTTAAGTTTGTAACGGGAGATACGGCAGAGATGTTTCGGCTCTTGGATCAAAACGAGGCGGATCTGATGGTGACCTTGGACAATCACGTTTATCATAAGGACTATGTGATTGCCCGAGAGGAGCCTGTAAAGATGTATTTCGTAACCGGCACCAATTCACCGTTTGCAACCGAGCGTGAGCTGACGCTGAAGGATATTGCGAATTTTCCTTTGATCCTCACCGAGCGAGGCTTGGGCTACCGACATATTTTTGATGAAGCAATGGCGAAGCAATCTATCGAGATATTGCCTATACTTGAGATCGGACGTACTGACATCATCGTTTCTATGCTGGAGAGCGGTGTGGGCGTGTCCTTTCTTCCCGAATTCGTTACCCGAAAGAAGGTTAGGGAGGGGAAGCTGATCAATCTGAACGTGACGGATATGCAGGCGGAGATATGGAAGCAGCTGATCTATCACAAGAATAAATGGGTGACCCAAAGCATGGAGGTCCTCATTGAATATATCCAAAACCATGAGTTTGGAAGATAGTTGTCAAAATTCCTACCCACGGTTGGTTGACTTTTTCGTAGGTACTGTGCTAAAATAAAGAAAACGTTTAATAGGAGGTCTTGATATGTCTTTGAAGAATATGATCTATAAGGTGCGCACGGATGCGAATTTGTCGCAGGCGAAATTTGCGGCGTGTCTTGGCGTTTCCTCGCAAGCTGTACAAAAGTGGGAGAGCGGAGAGTCGACTCCCGGTCTTGACAAGGTGGTGCAGATCGCGCAGCGCTTCGGCGTGTCCCTCGATGCTTTGGTGCTTGAGCGTGACGAGCGCTTGAACGAAGAGCTTCACTATCACAAAGAGATCAAGCCTAAATACGCAAATATTCCGAGCTGGGAGTCCTATTCCTCCAATCTTTTGACCGAATATCGGCAGAGCATCGAGGAAGGACTTGATATTTCCTCGTACGAAGATCTTTTCAACGCTGTAGCCAAGATGCCAAGAGGCGATCAGAAGGAAAGAATTGCAGACGTTCTTTTTGAGATCGTACAGGATGCCAAGATTTGCGCGGATTACGTCTACGACGAGCCCTCTGACCTGAGCGCTATCAGAACGCTGTGCAAGGCGCATAGCTTTGAAAAACGCGAGCCTGATCAGAGTACCTTGCAGGACAAGATACACGGTGCTTGGCTTGGGCGCATTTGCGGTTGCCTTTTAGGAAAGCCTGTGGAGGGCATCCGATCCCATGAGCTGATTCCCGTTTTGAAGGCATCGGGTAATTATCCGATGCACAGATATATTCGAAGCACAGATATTACCGAGGAGATGATCAACCAATACAGCTTCCCTCTGCGGGGACGCTGTTATGCAGACGTTGTCGACGGTATGCCCGTGGATGATGACACCAATTACGTGGTGTTGGCACAGGAGGTCGTAAAACGGTATGGCAGGGAATTTTCCTCGTACGATATGTCGAGAGCTTGGCTTGCAATGCAGCCCAAGGATGCGTATTGCACAGCGGAAAGAGTTGCCTTTTGCAATTTTGTAAAGGGATATGAGCCGCCCGAGTCCGGCAGATACAAGAATCCCTACAGAGAATGGATCGGTGCGCAGATCAGAGGCGATTATTTCGGATATATCAATCCGGGCGATCCGGAGACAGCGGCAAAAATGGCTTACCGCGATGCTTGCATATCGCACGTCAAAAACGGTATTTACGGAGAGATGTTTGCCGCCGCGATGATCGCGTGCGCCGCGGTGACCGACAGCATTACCGATATTATACGAGGCGGTCTTGCGCAGATTCCTCAGAGCAGCCGTCTCTATGAGATGGTGGAAAAGGTAATATCGGATTATGAGAGCGGAGTTGGCGCGGAGGAATGTATGGCTTCGATTCACCGTCGCTTCGACGAGCGTAACGGCCACGATTGGTGTCATACGATCTCCAACGCAATGATCGTCGTTGCTGCTTTGCTGTACGGCGAAGGGGATTTTGGTCGCTCGATCTGTATGGCGGTTCAGGCCTGCTTCGATACCGACTGTAACGGAGCGACGGTGGGCTCTGTTCTCGGTATGAGAAACGGTACGGCGGGAATCGGAGAAGAATGGACGGCTCCTTTGCGCGATAAGCTGCATACTTCGATTTTTGGTGTTGGAACCGTGTCTGTCTCGGAGCGCGCGAAGCTGACGTGGCAGCATTTGTCAAAGAACCGCTGATATCTATAATTATAATTGCGGCGAAAATCAAGCAGATTTTCGCCGCTTGTTTTTTGAGTATTTAAATTTTCCTTGCCTTTTAAGGAATTGTGTGGTATAATAAACAAAAGAACGCAGAACGCATTTTTGAGGCTCTGAGAAGCCTACAAAAATACGGGATCGGAGGGAAATATGCTGTTTACTTCAAAGTGGATCACCTACACAACGGGTGAGTACAAGAGCGCGGATGACAAATACGGAAATCCCGCGCCGTATTTCAGAAAGACGTTTTCTTTGTCGGGGGAGCTGAAAAAAGCGACTCTGCTTGCGTCGGCGTTGGGTATTTTTAAGATCTATCTCAACGGCAAAGCCATAGCCGAGGATTATCTTTCTCCCGGTTGGGTGGACTATTCCAAAAAGCTACCCTTTATGCGGTATGACGTTACCGGCCTTGTGACCGAGAACAACGCGGTCGGCGCGGTTTTGGCAGACGGTTGGGCTGTTGGCCACGTGGGCTCGAATTACACCTTTAAACGCAACAATTACAGCGATCGAATCGAGTTTACCGCTGTGATACAGCTTGAGTATACCGACGGCAGAGTGGAGGAGATCCCCACCGACGGTACGTGGAAGGCGGCAAAGGGTGAGATATTGCGCAGTGACATCTATATGGGTGAGTACGTAGATCACAGACTGTCTCTCGGAAATTTTTCCGCTTTTGATTACGATGACAGCGCGTGGGATCCTGCCGAGGAGACCGTGTTCAAATTTTCCCGCAATATTTATCTTGAGGAAGTGACGATCCCGCCTGTCGTGGTGAAGCATACCTTCACTCCCAAGCTGATCGCGCAAGAGGGCAATCAATATATCTTTGACGTGACCCAGAACATCGCGGGAGTGCTTCGCTGTGTCTTCAAGGGCAGTGCGGGCAGCAAGGTGACTTTGCGCCACGGAGAGCTTTTTGTGGACGGAAAGGTCTACACCGAAAATCTGCGCAAGGCTGAGGCTACCGATACCTATATTCTTTCGGGAGAGGGCGAGGAGATCTTCCGCCCGATATTCACCTTCCACGGATTTCAGTTTGCAGAGATCACGCTTGAGGGTGACGTGCAGCTTTTAGACTTGACCGCCGAGGCAATGTATACGGATCTTCGCGCTACGGGTGAGTTCAGCTGCTCCGACGAGGTGGTGACCAAAGTATATCAAAATGCCCTTTGGGGTCAGAGAGATAACTTTTTGAACGTGCCCACCGACTGCCCGCAGAGAGATGAGCGCTTGGGCTGGACGGGTGACGCGCAGATATTCTGTCAGAGTGCCATGTGGAATATGGATTGCAAGACATTCTACGAAAAATATATGGCAGACGTGCGTGATGCACAGCTTGGCAATGGCGCTGTGCCTGCGGTGGCACCTCTGCCGCACGTTGGCTCTTACGATTATTGCGGACACGAGGTGTCTGCAGGCTGGGCAGAGGCTGTAGGTGAGATACCTTATGCCCATTACAGAATGTACGGAGACATCAAGATCGTTCGTGACAATCTGTTTGCCCTGAAGCGCTTGCTTGACTATTACGAGACCGAAAGCCCCGACGGAATCCGAATCAGCAAGGGCGCTTACGGAGATTGGCTGTCCTTAGGAACGCCTACCGACGTCTCGGTGGTATCGACCTTGTATTACGCGAGAGCGGCATGGCTTGCAGGCGAGCTTTGCCATCTTGTAAACGACTTTGAAGAGGCGCGTTATAAAGCGCTTTATGAAAAGGTGAAGCGCGCGTTCCGTGAAAGATTTTTGGATGCAGAGGGCAGGATTCTGTCCGATACGCAGAGCGCCTACGTCATAGCGTACGCATTTGGTGTGATCTCGCTTGAAGAAACGAGAGCACATCTTGTGCGCAAATTTGAGGAGACCGAGGGTAAGCTGACCACGGGATTCCTTGCTATCAAATATCTGTTGCCCACGCTGTGCGACATTGGCAGATCGGATATTGCTTATAGCGTGCTGACGAGACGCGAATTCCCGGGATGGGGCTATTCCGTAATGAACGGTGCTACCACGATCTGGGAGCGGTGGGACAGCTATACCGAGAAAAACGGAATACGCAAGGGAATGAATTCCTTCAATCATTATTCTTTTGGCTCCTGTACGGAGTGGATGTACGAATATTGCCTCGGTATTCGTCCCGATATCGCGGGTGCCGGTGTAAAAAAGGTGACCTTTGCCCCCGTATTCGACAGGACGGGTAAGATCACCCATGCCGAGGGGTACTACGACAGCGATTTTGGCAGAATTGAGGCATCGTGGAAAAAATGCGGCGAGCATTACGAATACCTTGTCACCGTGCCGCATGAGATTGAGAGAACGTTCGTCTTTGAAGGCGCAACGCTTTCCGAGGAAAAACAAGAGGTAGGGGAGCGGTGCAGATACAGATTTGTTTTGGAATGATCGCAAAAGTTTTGAGATCGTGACAAAAATCTCGGGTTTTGTATTGACAGCGTAAATATTATGTGCTATAATTACTTTACCAAACTAAAACGGAGGTGTTATTGACTATGGATAACAAGATTTTGTTCGGTATTATGACCATTATTTTCAATTGCTACGGTGTTCCTTGCTTTATGGTAGGTAAGGTTAAGGCGGGCGTTTTGAGAATCGTACTCGGCGTTGTTACTTGCGGTGTTATCGCGCTCATCAATGAGATCATGGGTATCATTCAAGGTATCAAGATCCTTTGTATGTCTGATGAAGAGTTTGCAGCAGCAGACAAGGCAACACTTCTTATGGGTGTTCCTTCCGGTAAGGATGCTCCCGCGGCAAAAGAGCCTGAGCAGAAGGCAGAGCAGTAATACGTAACGTAGAAAAATCACTTGATGCGTCAAGTGATTTTTCTATATGGATATATAATAATTCAAGGAGAAGGTTTATGAAAAACAGATTGTTTGCAATCATAACCGTTGTACTGTTATCTGCGGTGCTGCTTACCTCCTGCACCCACATTGAGGATACAAACGGAGCGGATACCGCTCTTTGCACTCTGACGGAGGAGGATATTCTGGCATCCACCAATTCGTCTACCCGTATAGGCTCGGTATCCTCGCAGGTCAATAACAAATACAGCCTGAAGGTCAAAAAGCTGTCGGGGGTATTCGATTATACCTCGTTGAATTTGCAGGCGGGACAGTTGCTGGTCATCGAATCCGACGTGGTTGTTGAGAGCGGAAATTTGCGGATCGTGATCGTCTGCGACGGTGAATACGTTGCGGATATTTCCGTCGGAACAGATCAGCATATCGAGGTTAAGATCGACCGTACCGATAAATATGAGATCAGGATCGCGGGTGAGAGCGCGAATTTCACCTTTCAGTTCACATATACAGTTGAATAACAGCGCAAAAAAGCATGCCGAAGCGTGCTTTTTTAGGTCGGAATTTTATAACCCAATGTCTATTTTTTGCAATTGACATAAACAGGGCGTGGGAGTATAATATAAGAAACTGTGCGAAAGAAGCGGAGGCAAAAATGACAGATCTATGGAAAAAGGATCCTGTAATGCAGGACGTGCTTGCAGGAAGGGAGACCGCGTGGGTCAATCCCTATTTGTTGCCGTTCCATATGGTGGACGGATTATCACAGCTAACGGTCGGTGACGGAGATATTGCGGATGCTGAGGCGAGGCTTGCAAGATTTGCTCCCTTTATCCGTAAGCGCTTTCCCGAGACAGAGGTGACGGATGGTCTGATCGAGTCGCCCTTGCAGGAGATCGAGGGAATGCGACAGGCGTTGATCGAAAGATACGGCTGTGAGATCCCCGGAAAGCTGCTTTTAAAGATGGACAGCCACCTTGCCATTGCGGGTTCTGTCAAGGCGAGAGGCGGCATTTACGAGGTCTTGAAGCATGCCGAGGATTTAGCCGAGCAAAACGGTCTGATCTCCCGCAGTGATAATTATGAAAAATTTGCAGAGCCTGAAATGCGAGAATTTTTCGGTAGATATACCGTGCAGGTGGGATCCACGGGAAATCTCGGTATGTCCATCGGTATTATGAGCGCCGCGCTTGGCTTTCGCGTTAAGGTGCATATGTCCGCCGATGCGAAGCAATGGAAAAAGGAGCTTTTGCGCAGTCACGGTGTGGAGGTCATAGAATACGCAGACGATTATTCACGCGCGGTTGCAGAGGGCAGGAGACTTTCGGATACCGACCCCACAAGCTATTTTGTGGACGATGAAAAATCCAAGGACCTGTTCCTCGGATATGCGGTGGCGGCGGGAAGATTGAGGCAGCAGCTTGCGGAGCAGGGAATCGTCGTTGATAAGGAGCACCCGCTCATCGTCTATATCCCTGCGGGAGTGGGCGGTGCACCGGGCGGTGTTTCCTATGGCTTGAAAAGGCTTTACGGCGATCTTGTGCATTGCTTCTTTGTGGAGCCCACACTGTATCCGTCCGTGCTGATGGGAATCGCAACGCAAAAATTTGAGCAGGCAAACGTGCACGATTACGGTCTTCACGGACTTACGGCGGCAGACGGTCTTGCCTGCGCAAGCCCCTCAAGCCTTGTTACACGGCTGATGACCAACCATCTTGCGGGTGAGTTTACTGTGGAGGACGGCAAGCTTTACGATTATATGCGACTGCTTTACGCATCCGAGCAGATAAAGGTAGAGCCCTCGGGCTGTGCCGCGTTTGCAGGTCCTTGCGGATTGCTTGCTTATGAAAATTCGAGAGAATACTGTGAAGCACACAGATTGACCGAATCTCGTCTTGCAAACGCGACCCATATTGCGTGGGTGACGGGCGGTAGAATGGTGCCTGAGGCGGTTATGGAAGAGTATTTGAATACATATCTTTCAAAGAAAAACGATTGATAAATCGAAATTCAAACAAATCAACGGGTACGGCGACCTGCGATAAAGCAGGTCAGCCGTACCCGTTGGTTTTGTTTACAATATTACTTCTGCATTTGTGCAAGAATCATTTTGAGGAGATCCTCAGTAGTGGGATTTGCTTCACGCTCAAGTCTTGCCGCTTCAGCCGCCGCTGCTGCTTCAGCCGCCGCCTTTTCGTCTGCAAGTCTCTGCTTTTCTGCAAAGTATGCTTCAACAGCAGCCTTGTCACGTCTGTTGACGCCTGCAGCCTTCAGCTCCTTCTTTTGCTCGCGTGTCAATCTGCCCTTCTTTACCTTGTCTCTGAACTCCTGATTCTCGGAACGGAGCTTGTTGATGATCTTAACGATCGTGAAGAGAACAAGTGCGATGAGGAAGAAGTTGATGATTGCATTGATAAATGCACCCCAATCGATGTAGATGGACTGCGTCAGATCGGGAACCATTTCGGTACCGATTACGTTGCCGTCTGCATCCAAAATTTCGGCAGCCTTTTCAACCTTGATCAAGAAGGTGTGGATTCCGGAAAGAGAATCCTTGCCGAAGAGAACTGCGAGAAGGTAGTTGATCAGAGGCTTGAGAATATTGTTGCTCAAAGCGTTAACGATGGCAGTAAAGGAGCTACCGACGATAACACCGACAGCCATATCCACTACGTTGCCGCGTGTAATGAATTTTTTGAATTCTGCAAAGAAGTTTTTCATTTTGCGATCCTTTCTGTTGTCCGTTATTGTAATAACGTGTAGTTTTTACAACTCTATTATATAATCTTTTTCACGCTTTGTCAATAGAAATTTCATAATATTCAAGAAAAAGGCGGACGCGTACTTTAGCTTGATCGTTTCTTTTTGTCTGCAATATAATAGCTAAAGACAGTAAAAGGGGCTTGCCGAGCGGCAAGCCCCTTTTACTATATAAGAGGTGAATTATTTATTCTTTTTTGAAACGATCTTTCCGACAACGATCGCTACAGCCGCAATTGCGCCTGCCGCTGCCGCGCCGATCGCTACAGCCTTCTTGGTTTTTGCCTCCTGCTGCTTTTCCTCTTCGGTCTTTACCTTAGGCTTCTTGATCTTATTGAGCTGACTGTTGAGATCAAGCAGCTCCTCCTTGGTGAAGCTGATGTTCATCATACCCATCATGCTGGAAAGACGAAGAACGCTGAATCCACCGAGCATTGACATCATATCCTTCATAGCACCGCCCTTGAGATCCACCTCAAAGCCGCCTGCCTTCTTTTTGCCGTCCTTGCTCTTGTTGGCATCCATCTTTTTCTTAAGCTTGAGTCCAAGACTTGCAAACCAGATCTTTCCTGCGGGGCTCTCCATAATGTCGGAGATCTTGTCGTTGAGCGAGAAATAACCCTCTTTTTCAACTACGTCGAACCAGTTGAGAACTGCGCCAACCTCGCGGAGAACGTAGTCCATATTCATTTCGTCAACCTTGCGGATAACTGCCTCATCGGTGAGCTCGCCCGCCTTTGCAACGATAATTGTTTCACCCTCGTTCTTTACGTCGAAGTAGAAGAAGTGGTCCTCAGCGGTCTTCTTGCCGATGCTCTCACCGTTAACGAAGAGCTCGACCTCGGGAAGGTTAGAGTAAACGGTAACCTTTGTAACGTCCTCAACTCTGTCGATATATCTCTTGCTGCACAGGTGCACGAAGGGATCCTGCTCGGGAGAAACCAGCCAAGCCTTGTAAGCGTAGAAGGAGTCCTTCTTATACTTACGGTCCATGGTTACAAGGCCCTTATGGTTCTGTCCGTTTTCGCCGCCCTCAGCTCTTGCGTCTGCGCCGAAGTCGAACATATTCCAAACGTGGGTCGCCCAGATATATTTGCGGCTGAAGAGCTGCTTGATAAGCTCCTCGTGATAGTATGCCTGATATTCCTCGGTGTAGTCACCCTGCTTGGGGTTGCTGGTGTGCCAATTGAGCGCCTCACAGCCGTACTCACTGATACCGATCGGGATATTGGGATGCGTTGCATGGAACTTATCGAACCAAGGGCCGTTCATGCTTGTGTCGCCGCCGTACCAACCAAAGTAGTGGTTGTAGGAAACAACGTCGGGGATCTGAATGTAAGGATCGTCGATCTTGCACATCGAAACCGCCGCGATGGTGGTAAGTCTTGTCTTATCCATCTCATGAACGAGATCGTTGAGGATTCTGTGGTTTTCGAGAAGATCCTCATCGGAGCCTGCGATAGAGATCTCGTTAGAGAGACCCCATACAAAGATAGAGGCGTGGTTGTAGTTCTGTGTAATAAGCTCCTTCATCTGGGAGATCGTGTTCTCGCGACCTGTGGGCATATGTCTCGAAATGTAGGGAATCTCTGCCCAGATAACGAGACCCTTCTCGTCACAGAGATCGTAGAAATACTGATCGTGCTGATAGTGAGCGAGACGGATCGTGGTTGCTCCGACCTCCATAATAAGGTCGATGTCCTCAGCGTGATGCTCGGGAAGGAGCGCGTTACCGATGCCAAGTCTGTCCTGATGGCGGGAAACACCGCGGAGAGGATATTTCTCGCCGTTGAGGATAAATCCGTTATCGGGATCGATCTTGAAGGTTCTGCAACCGAATCTGGAGCATACGTTATCAAGAACGGTATCGCCCTCAACAATCTCGACCTCACAGCAATAGAGGTAAGGATCCTTGCGGCCGTTCCAAAGGTGAACGTTCGCGATGTCGAATACTACCTTTTTGTCGGTGCTCTCGATCTTCGCGATTTCATTTTCTTCCTTGTCATAGATGGTGTAGACCAGCTTCTGAGCGTCGGAAAGGTCTGTGGTATAAACCTCGACCTCAACCTTTGCATCATCACCCTCAACTGCGGGAGTGATAACAAGGCCTGTGCCGCCGTAGTAGTCAAGGTCAAAGTGGGTATTGTTAACGCAAACGAGGTTTACGTCTCTATACAGACCACCGTAGAAGGTAAAGTCTGCCATCTGGGGGTAGACGGTTTCGTTGGGGGAGTTGTCTACGACGATAGCAACGTCGGTCTCATCTGCGAGCTTATCGGTAAGATCAACTCTCCAGGTGGAGTAACCGCCATCGTGGTGAGCAAGCTTTTCACCGCCAACGTATACGTCTGCGGAGGAGTTTGCACCGCGAATTTCAAGGTAGTAGCGGTCAGCGGTGGGAAGCTCTGTCTTCTTCAGAGTCTTGACGTAAAGGCAAGAGCCACGGAAATAGTCGTTTCCTCCGTCCTGACCGTCGGTAGCGTTCCAGGTGTGGGGAAGGCTCAGGATTTCGCCCTCACGAGCGCTGACGTCGGCTGTATTTTTTACAAACAGCCAATTTTCATTAAGGTTAAGTATCTGTCTCACGTTTTTTTCTCCTAAAAATTTATTTTCAATTTTTATTATATAAGATAAATATTAATTCAATATGAATGATATGTCTTTTCTCATAAAATCGGTGTCCGACCGAAAGATCGGACACCAAGTAAAATTATGATTATTCCTCAACGGGAGCCTCAACTGCAGCTCTCTTTGCAGCGAGGTCTTCTGTCATCTTCGCAAGAGTCTTGCGGTCGACGTTATAAATAACGGCAACGCCTACGAACTGACATACTGCGCTGAACAAATAAAGACCTGCAACCAGCCAACAAAGTCTGCCTGCTGTTTCAGCGGACTGACCGATGGTACCGAGAGAGGAAACGTAGCCGATCAGGGGAGTACCCATAATCGCAATAACAGCCGCGGGGCCAACACCCTGAGCGAGCTTTCTGAAGAAGGAGTGGAGCGCGTAAACAACGCTTTCCTCTCTCTTGCCGAATTTCCATTCCTGATAATCGATCGCGTCACCCATCATAGCCCAGGATACGCAGTTGTAGAAGCCCATACCGAGTCCGAAGAAGATCAGACCGATCATATAGACGATGAGCTGCAGATTCATAGGGCAGAGGGGGAATACGCACAGGATCGCACCGCCGATAAGGCCTGCGATAGAGCCGATGGAAGCAACCTCTTTCTTACCGTACTTCTTAACAAGCTTGGTAGCGAAGGGCATAAAGATGAACATAGGAAGGAAGCCGACCATCATAACGAGACCGGAAAGGGAAGCCATACCGAAGTGAGTAGCGAACATAATAGTGTTTGCGGTAGTAGCGGACTGCATACCGAGGAACATACCCATAGCTGCGATGGTACAACCAACTGCGGGACGGTTCTTCATAAAGGTGCCGAAGGATTTGAAGAGGTTGACCTTCTCGCCTTCCTTGTTAAGCTCGGCATATTCGTTGCCGCGGATGGTGATGTTCTTGATCATAAGCATAAAGAACACGAAGCCGATGATACCCATAATAAGCGCTGCCCAGAATACCATGTTGCCTTCAAGAACCTCGATCTGACCGCCGGTCAGGGGGCTGAGCACCTTGTCGCCTTCTTGATAAAGCTCACCGGTAACGGGATTCTTAAGGAAGTTTTCGGGGGTGAATTTATCCTCTGCGCCCTCGGGGATCTCAATCTTGTCAAGGAACCAGGTGGGGTTCTTGGGATCAAAGGTAACCTTATTCCAGATCAGCATAGGAAGGATGATGCCGGGAAGCATACCGCCAACCGCGCCGCCGATGGAGCGGAATACGGAAAGCTGAGCTCTCTCGCCTGCATCCTCGGTAACGATGTTAAGCATTGTGCCGTAAGGAACGTTAGCCATAGTGTAGGCTGCATCCCAGACGATGTAACCGAGAATGAAGAGAACTGCCTTCACGACGGTGCTTGCATTGGGGAAGGGAAGGAATACTGCAGCTCCGCCTATAAGAAGGCCGCAAGCTCCAATGAAGATGTAGGTCTTGTATTTACCCATCTTGTACTTTCTCTTGTCGCTGTCGATGAGCGTACCAATGAGCGGGTCATTGATAGCATCCCATGCCTGAACGAGAAGAAGCAGGATAGAGAAGAGACCTGTTTCCATCATCATAAAAACAAGCCAGAAGGTTTGAACTGTGCCCTTAAGGCCAAAGCTCATATTACAACCAAGGTCGCCTGCGGCATAAGCGAGCTTATCACGTATGCCAAACTTACGCTTGCCGTTTTCGTCAAGCTTAGGTGTCTTTTTCATTTTGTACCTCTTTCTTTTTTATGTATTTGTTCGAGACAGTAAAAAATGACAGCCTGATCGAGGGGATTTTTGATCTCCGTAAGCAGACTGCGCGTTCATACCGTGACGAACTTTACTATATAATTATACAACTTGGATATTGATATGTCAATCTTTATTTTGAAATTTGTAAAAATTACCGATATTAATTGTAAAAAATTGTCAATAATGCCGAATAATTTTAGCAAGCCAAAGTGCATAGCTTGATGCGGTTTCGGTTAAGAAAATAAAAGAGACAAATTTTGCGAATGTTTGCAAAGTGCCTTGAAAAAAAGGTAAAAAGATGCTATAATAAGTCATCTTGATTCAAAAGGGAGAACGACGGTTGAAATGAAGATAAAAGGCGCGATTTTTGATATGGACGGCACACTTATCAATTCGCTGATCGCCTGGAAGGATATTTGGGCGGCAATGGCGGATGAATACCTTGACGGCGAGGTTGGATTTCCGGGTGAGGAGATCGACAGAAAACTCCGTACGATGACGCTTCTTGAGGGTATGGAGATGCTTCACGAGGTGCGAGGGATCGGCAAGGACGGCCGTGAACTTTGGGAGTTTTGCAACAAGCTGATCGAGGATTTTTACAGAAACAAGGTCGAGATGAAATCCGGTGCAATGGATTTTCTCGGATATCTTTATGAAAACGGGGTCAAGATGTGCATAGCTTCAGCTTCGGCGCTTGATATGGTTGAGATCGCCGTGGAGCGATGTGAGCTGGGAAAATATATTCCCAAGCTGCTTTCAAGCTGTGATTTTGGGGTCGGCAAGGACAAGCCCGACGTTTATCTCGCCGCACTTGAGTATCTCGGTACTCCCCTCGAAGAAACTTGGGTGTTTGAAGACTCGCTCGTGGCGCTGAAAACCGCCAAGACGCTGGGTATGCCCGTGGTCGGTATTTACGACGCCTACAATTTCGGTCACGAGGAGATGCGCGAGATATCGGACTACTACGTTGACGACGGTGAGGGGCTTGATAAGCTGATCTCGATCATAGAATGATCCGATCAACAATAAAGATAAAACCGCTCCGTGTGATTTTCACACGGAGCGGTTTGCTGTTTGAAATGGTTTACAGCTTGCACTTGAAGCTGTCTTCTGTCTTCGTCATTTTTGCTTGCGTTCCGTCGGGGAGGCAGACGGTAACGTCAAACAGAGCACCCTCGGGAAGGGTAACGTGAAGGGTGAATTCTCCGTCCGCGATCTGCCAATCAACGGAAACGATGCCGTGTCTTGTGGGGACGGTGCCCTTGGCATAGGTCAAGCCGAGATCGTGAATATGGGGACGGATGCGAAGTGTGTCATAGCCGTCACTTGTGGGATAGACACCAAGCACCATGGCAGAAAGCTCGTATGTGGGAGCGCTGCTCCAGGCATGACATTCGCTTCGGGGCTCGTCGGGATTCTCGCACCAGGTGGTACAATGGAGATCCAGCATCTTCTGCCAGCCCACAAAGAGCTTGGACGCGTAGCAATAGCGGTCCGCAAGCTCCAACGCGCGGAAGAGATAGTGATTCATTGAGAAGGTACATTCCGCAACCTTTTTGTCGCTGTTGAAGGTGGTGTCGACCAATCTGCCCGCATCCTCACCCGTGACCGCGCCCGAAAGGATGGCCCAAACGGTTGTGTGCTGGCTGTAGGTGTTCCCGTTGGGAGAGTTGAGATAAAGTCCCGCCTCGCTGTCGTAGCAATGCTTATTGACAGATGCGATCATCTCCTGCGCTCTCGCTTCGTACTCGTTGGCTCTTGCAATCTTGCCAAGCGCCTCGCAGAGCTGAGCCGCGGCACGGAGAGCGGCGGCGTACATAAAGCAGGTAACGGTCAGGGGCTCTCGGTCACCCTTGGGAGGCACGCCTCTTTCCCAGCCGGGTACCCAGTCTACGAATGCCCAATATTTGGTGGGCCCTACAAGGCCGTCCTTGTTTTTCAGAATCTCAAAGGCTTCAAGCGCCTTATCTACCGTACCCATAAGGGGAATGACGTTTGCAACGTCACCTGTGTAGCGCAGGTAATCGCGCACTGCAAGCACCCAGAAAAGGGTAAAGTCGGGGATGACCTGTGTAACGCTTGTGGGGTAGTTTGCGCAGATCATACCGTCGACGGTCTGGCTTGCGGCAAGATCATTGATGAACTTCAAGGGCATCTTTACGTCACTTGAATTGCGGAAGGTGTAGAGCATTTCAAGGGCACCGTCCATAGAATACTGTCCCTGCTCGTAGTAGGGGCAATCCACGTAGGTCTCGTGGGTGCAGCAGAGGAGGGTGTTGAGGCTGATATGCCACATTTTATTGTATTCTTCGTTGGAGCACTCGAAGCTACCCGCCTTGTCGAAGGGGTAGAAATAGGGAGCGTAGGAGAGGTTGTATTCAACTGCCTCGGGGCATTCGACCTTGATATAGCGGAAGGCTCTGAACCAGAAGCTTGTATAGCTTTGGTTGCCGCCGCGGGCGTGGATAAGGTCGTACACACCGTCGATACGACTACCCTCGGCGTCAATATCGTCACGGATCGCCTTGCCAATAGCTCTGACGCCGACGGGATCGCCAAAGGAAACGCTCTCGGCGTAGGTGATCTTGATATCACTACCCTTGGGGGCGTTGAAATCAAAGTAAACCTTTGCGGTGGTGTACTCGCCCGTGTCGTAGATTATGAAGCCATCGCCGCGCTTGACCTCGGTCAAGCCTCTCTTTTCATATTCCTTCATCGCGGGGATGGGGCGGGAATACATGGAATAAGGCTGGATCGTACCCCAGGGGGAGAACCCGTTGGTGTCGGTGTTGGGCGTGAACCAATTTTTGAGAGGGACGGAAACGAGGCTTTCCTCAGCTGCCCACTCCTCGCATGGAGGCATTGAGTTGTGGATTCCGTGGTAATTATGGAAGCAGACGCTGTCATCGCGCATACATTCCCAGCTTGCGTCGGTTGCGATAGCTGTGGTTTCGCCATCAGAGCTTGTCAGCTTGCCATCGAACCAAAGGGCAGGGTGGTCTCCGTGGTAAACGATGTGAAAATTGGGACCTACAACGTACTGAACCTTGACAAATATCTCATTCTCGCCGTCTTGGAGTGCACCTGATGCGTCTGCGGTCTCGTAGTAGCGCAGATGAGCCGCGCCCTGGCAGGGGCCGTCGCAGATCAGCGAGCCGTTGATATAAAGCTGATAGCGGGTGTCGGCGCTGACTCTCAAGGAAAGAGTGTCACCTGCCTTTGCCTCAAAGGTCTTTTTGAAATAATAAAAACGTGTTTCCTGCGGTCTGTCGTCCGCGTATATCCAAAGTGCCATAATCCGGTCTCCTTTATATTGTTATGGTATATTGATTATAGCATGGGGAGAAGAAAAATGCAATATAAATTTTGTGTTTGAAGGAAAATAATTTGGGGTGTAGGTGAGTTGAGCGATGAAGGCTACGAATCAATATTCAACAAAAATCGGCTCCGGGAAGGGAGCCGATTTTCGGTTATACGTATCGAATAGTCAGGGATCCGAGGTTGTTTTCACCGTTGATGTATAAGACGGGGCCGACCTCGTCATTATTGCGCGCGACGTGCGAGCCGCCCAGATTGTTTTCAATATTGCTCTTGACGATCCAATGACCGGGGACGTTTATGACCATCGAGCCCAAATTGTTTTCGACGTGAAGCGTTTTGTCGCCCTTGTAATTTTGCGGATTTTCAAAATGCACCGAGCAGGAGCCGAGACTGTTTTCGATGCAGGAGGGTGTGAATGTGTCGCAATCTACGTAGATGGTGGAGGAACCCAGATTGCTTTCAGCATAATTGCCGTTGATCTCGATGGTGCCACCGTGATTCCCGTGATTGACCTTATGGGAGGAGAACAGAATAGAAAAGCCGATTGAAAGAAGTAGAGCGATCAGTATCACAAGCCAATTGTTGATGATGTTTTCTTCCTCAAGTCCTGCAAGATTTGCTATGTTTTTCTCGAAAAGCATAAAAATAAACGCTAAAGGGAAGAAGATCTCTGCGATCCTGCCCTTGATCAGTCTGGCGATAATGAAGGCAAACAGGAGCAGACCCACGATGATGGCGAAGATCGAGACCTCGCCCATAAAGCCGACCAATGGGGATATAATGTCGAGAGTGTCAAGTATGATAAGAACCGCGGCTAAGACGAAGCCGAGTCCCCAAAAGATTTTCCAAGTTTTCATTTTTTTAACCTCATTTCATCGATTTTGTATTGCAACAGCTTAAAATATGCTCTTGAAAAATAGACCTTTTTACTGCAATTGCGGAATCCGATCTCACCGTTTCCCACCAGCTCGCGGTGGAGAAACGCGATCTCGGCAATGTTGGCAATGGCGGATTTTGAGATGCGGACGAAGCTTGACGGCATCAGCGATTCAAGCTCAAAAAGCTTGTATGGCGCGGTGTAGATCCTGTCACGGGTGTGGGCGTAGACCTTGCCGTCAAAGCTTTCAAAGAAGAGAATGCTGATTTTGGGAACGAAATAATCGGTTCCGTCAGAGCAGAGCACGATCTCGTGCTCTCCGCGCAAGGTCTCCTCAATTGCCGCTTCAAGAGAGCGGATCTTGTCGTTTCGCTCTCGGCATCGGATGATTATTTCTTCGTTTTCCGATATTTCGGTGCGGATCTTCAATGCTCGCCCTCCCTTCGTTTCTTTCTGTCTTTATTTTATCACCTTGACGGAGCTTTGTAAAGAGCTTTTTGCTAAGAGGTAGAAAAATGGCGGTAAAATGCAGATGACAAAAACATCGGGGTGTAATCCCCGATGTTCTGCGTTCAACTACATATTCTCAAATACGGCTTCGCTGATCTTGAGCCTGCCTTCCTTGACGATCAGGATCAGATCGCAGGGATCGCTTGTGCGCAGAGCAAGCGTTTCTGTCTTGCCGTTTACCGTGATCCTTGCTTCGCCTGCCTTGCGGTCTACTACAAGAACCACGGTCATTTCCTCGCCTGCCTTGTGGGGTAAGGAATAGGGCGTATAGCTGTCGGGAGTGGTAGGCGTGGGGCAATCGTAGATCAAGCCCAGAACGTCACATTCGCTTTCGGGTGTCATAGTCAGTGTGAAGCGATAGCTGTTGCTGACAGCGACCTGCCCGCGTTGGATCATCTGGAGCAGAGTGCGGCGGGTGCGGGTCTTGAGGGTGCAGCTGTTTTCTTCAAACGAAAGGTCGAGGGGATCGTATCCCATATTGCCGCCTGTAATGCATGCCCAACCAAGCTGACGGATGCTCTTTTGAGTGAAATCTGCAGCTGTCTTTTTGGGCACGTATGGCTCGGTGATCTCAATGGGCGCGGTCAAATCGAATGTGTTTTCCTCAATGCCGCTGACGAAAATGTGCCGTGCGTGATTTTCGGGGGAGGTGAAGAATCGGTTATAAGGCTCGGCGAGCATATCGAGATAGCGGAACTCGGGCATAGGCCAGATGATGATGTCGGGGTCAACAGCGGCAAAAAGCTCAAAGGAGCCGCCCCAATAGCCGTGGTGACCTACCTGAAGGATGTCGCACTTCAGCTCCTCGGGCTTGTAGGTGTCTGTTACGATCTTTGAGCCGATATGCTGAAGGTCGCCCATCCACATAACGCTGTAATTTCCCAGCGTCATGATCATCGAAAGGGAGGTCTCGTTAACGTTGAGAGGTCTGATTTGGCAATCCTCTGCGGCGAACAGTATTTTGAATTCTGCACCGCCAAAGTGCAGAACGTCACCCTTGTGAGGCGTTACCGTTTCGGCGCCGAAGCACTTTATCGCCTCAAGGAAGCTCTTGTGATCGTGAGTCTTTTCGCACATATCCTCGGGAAAATTGTAGATTACCTTTTCCACAACGATCTTGTCCTTGTGAGTATGGCTCATCTTGATAAAGCCGCCTGTGTGGTCGCCGTGAGGATGTGTAAAGAACCATGCCGCAACGGTGGGTATTTTACCCGTTTCGTTCCGGGCAGAGATCAGCTCGTAGAGTCTGTCGACCTCATCGTATTCTCCGTATGCCGAATCGATCAGAACAAATCTGCCGTCCGAGAGACGAATGAGATATGCCATGCCGCAATCCACGGAAAAATAGGTGGGTCTTATTTGTGTCAAAAGGGGAGTGGTTTTCATAACGGCCTCCTGTTTTTAGGTTGCTTACAGTATAACAAACGAATGATGAAAAGTCAATAAGAATTCCCGATCTTGCGATTTTTCTTTTATTTTAAAAGCGAAAATTTACAATTTTGGTTGACAAACCATTCAAGGCATGGTATAATCACCGTAGGATAACAGTAATAATCCGAGCCCGTGTGGGTTAATGAAATCGGTTTGACTCAAAGGATTTATGGCTATGAATAACAATCTGCGTGTAAAGCTTGGATGCTATGCATCCAATATATCGATGTCTGTGGTGGGAAATCTCTCCCCCCTGCTTTTTTTGACCTTCCGTAATCTGTACGGGATCTCGTATTCACTGTTGGGGCTTTTGGTGTTGATCAATTTCTGCACTCAGCTTACCGTGGATCTGATCTTTTCGTTTTTCTCCCATAAATTCAATATTCCAAGAGCTGTAAAGCTTTCCCCCGTATTTACGTGCATTGGCCTTTTGGTATACGCGCTTTGGCCCTTTGCCTTCCCGAATGCGGTTTACACAGGACTTGTGATCGGTACCGTTCTGTTTTCGGCGGGAAGCGGACTTGTTGAGGTCCTGATCAGCCCCGTTATCGCTGCACTTCCCGCGAAGGATCCCGACCGAGAAATGAGCAAGCTGCACTCTATCTATGCGTGGGGTGTTGTTGGTCTTGTCGCGGTCGTGACGGTGTTCCTGCTTGTGTTCGGTGAGCGGAATTGGCAGTATTTAGCCCTTTTGTTCCTCATCGTTCCTGTTTGTGCAATTGCCTTTTTCAGCGGAGCAACACTCCCCGAAATGAAAACCGAGGAAAAGGTTTCGGGAGCGGTTCGCTTTTTGAAGAATCCCTTGGTGTGGGTCAGCGTGCTGGGCATCTTCCTTGGCGGCGCGGCTGAGGTAACGATGGCGCAGTGGGCGTCCGGATATCTGGAGCAGGCGGCGGGAATTCCCAAGATCTGGGGCGATATTTTCGGCGTGGCAATGTTTTCCGTGGCGCTTGGTATGGGCAGATCCCTGTACGCGAAGATCGGAAAAAATATTTCGCGCGTCCTCTTGCTTGGCGCTATAGGAGCTACTGCGTGCTATCTTGTTGCGGCGATCTCTCCTTTTCCCGTGGTTGGACTTGTTGCCTGCGCTCTTACAGGCTTTTGCGTGTCGATGATGTGGCCCGGAAGCCTGATCGTAGCAAGCGACCGTTTCCCGCAGGGAGGCGTTCTGATCTTTGCGCTGATGGCGGCGGGCGGTGACTTCGGTGCGTCCTTAGGTCCTCAGCTGGTGGGAGTGATCACCGACGCGGCGCTTGAGAACGTTACGCTTCTCAAATATGCCGCAGAGCTTGGCATAACACCCGAGCAGTTCGGTATGAAATTAGGTATGCTTGTGGGAATGCTGTTCCCGCTGATCGCGATATTCGTATATCTGTCGTTCGTCAGAGCCGGTAAAAAGGCAAAAAAGGAAGCTGCTTGATCAAGGAGGCTGTATGTTGACTGCAGAGATAAGAGACCGCGTAAAAAATGTATGCGGTGAGATCATTGATCATATTGAAACGAAAAATATCTGTTGCTTTTCGGGAAGGGAAAAGCCTCTTTTCCTGATCTCCGAAACCTATCCGGGCGTGTGGATGGAGCATATCTACGACGGTATATTTTATGCCCGACTTGAGCCCGCAAAGGCTGAGCTTGCCAAGACAACGATCCTTTCCTTCATCGAGCTTCAGAAGGAGGACGGACACCTGCCCTTTGCAATATTCGATCCCGCAAGGCTGAACGGAAGATCCTCGGGATACTCGCAGATACAGGAATGCGTCAGCTTTTCGTCGCTTTGCTATGAAGCTTACGAGATCACGGGTGACAGGGAATTTTTGAAGACTGTGTACGATGCCTGTAAGGGCTGGGTCAGTTGGATGGAAAACAACCGAATGACCCGCGGCGGAGGTCTTACGGAGATGTTCGTGGGATTTGATACGGGACACGATCACAGCGCGCGCCTTGAGGGGCTTTCCTGCGAGAAGAATTACCGCTTGGCGGGAAAGGCCGCGGCAGAGGATGCCTCGATCCTTCCTCCGGGTGACGACGTGGCACCGGTGTTCGCCGTGGATATGAACTGTAATTTTTACGGAAATCTTAAGGCGATTGCAAAAATGGCGCGAGTGTTGGAGAGCGGAGAGGCGGACGTATATGAGCAGAAGGCCGCGGCGGTGAAGAGAAAGCTGATCGAGGTCTGCTATGACGAGAACGACGCGTTCTTCTACGACGTGGATAAGCACGGCAACAAGAGAAAATATCTTTCTTCTACTATATTCCATCTTTTCCTTGAAAGGGTGTTGACTTGGGAAGAGGATGGCGAGATGATCGAGCGCATCTACCGTGAGCATATCAAGAATCCTGCGGAATTCTGGACAGCGTACCCGTTCCCGTCAATGGCGGTCAGTGATCCTTCGCTGAAGAGAGATGCCAAGGGCAATTGCTGGGGATATTTTTCACAGGGGTTGATCGCACTCCGTTGCACCCGATGGATGGATCATTACGGTTGGAGCGAGGATTTTGATTTCCTTTGCGAGCGTTGGGTCGAGGCGTGGACGAGATGCTACGACTCTTTCAAGCTCGGTCAGGAGCTCGATCCCTTTACAGGCGAGCCCTCCGAGTGCTCGGAGTGGTATTCCAGCTGTATGCTGTTTTATATTTATGCGGCCAAAAGATTAGGGCTGGCTTAATAAAAATATACCCGACTGCGGTCGGGTATATTTTTGGGCATCGAAAATACTGCAATAATCGGACATCTGCCGAAAACAAAGTCTGTATATTGAATTGAAAATCACGGGGCGGAAGTGTATAATTGAGACATTGATACTATATTGGAGTTCAGCGTGAAAGTTACGTAATTCTAATAGGTAATTAAACTGTTTCACGCGCGAATTTTGCCTTGTCGGCAAAATTCAACGATCATTGTTTGTGCTGCCGCAAGGCGGCAGAATGGGAGCCCCGCGTGAAAGTGACGTAATTCTAATAGGTAATTAAACTGTTTCACGCACGAATTTTGCCTTGTCGGCAAAATTCAATGATCATTATTTATGCTGCCGCCAGGCGGCAGGATGGAGTTCAGCGTGAAAGTTA
>JAFTRQ010000063.1 GCA_017462125.1 Clostridia bacterium
GAATGTGGAAGAGTACCTGACTGAGCTGTTCCAGTGTAAAGCCGGTACTGTTGTGTTGCCCTGGTGAATGAATATGCAAAACCGTCAGTCTGTTATGGCTGACGGTTTTTTGTGGGAGACATGGTTTATTTCGCGGTTACGTATATGAGCCTCGCCGAAGCAGCCATCTTCGAGTACGCCTTCAAGCTTGGGGCAAAAATGGCGTTGGAGATGTTAGCCAAATAAACACAAAAAGAGGTTTCGCGTAAGATTTATGCGAAGCCTCTTTTTTACGTTATAAACCATATTTTCTGTTGCTTGGGTATCCGTGTGTTTGCGGTGGAGAGTCGCTCGATTTTTTGAATCGCAGCCTTGGCATACGGAGTTGTGCGTGTCAGATCCAAATCCGCAAGGCATTCTGTTTGAGCGCACCACTTGCCGTCCTTCAGCTCCGCGGATATTTGCCCTTCGGCAAAGACCTCGTCCCCCTCTTTCTCCACACCTTCGGGGATATAAGAGAACAGCAACTGTTCGGCATCCTGTTTTTTCAGTTTTAATATGAGGTGCTTTGGCAGATTCGGAATGGCGTTAGTGTTATTAACAGTATTCTGCATCTTGTCCCACGGAATGGCTATCAGGCGATTTTTGTAGTAGACCTTATCAAGATTGTGCTTCCACTCTCCGCTGTCGCCTGTTCGGTCAAGCGACTGTTCCTTCTTCTGCATGTTAAACACGGCAAGAGCTGTTTGGTAGGCAAACACACCCGTGATATCGTATTCCGCGAGTTTGATGACCAAAAAAGCGCGTCTTACATCATGAACCAAATCAAATTGAATCTCGCCCGCCGTTCCGATTGCATATGGCCGATAGCTATATGTGACCGAGACGGCTTTTTCTTTGTCCGTTTTCAGGGAAAGTCGCTTCAGCTCAATCGAATGACAATACTGCTCCTCCACCAAATGACCGATAAGTCGCTCCCGCGCCTTGCTATACGCGCGGAAGATACTTGCCTCATCGGTGTATTGATAAAGATCGGCAAGTTCGTCATAAGACAAAGGCTTTTTGTTAGCAAAGCATTCAGAGCAAAAACCGATGATACCCTCGAGAAGATCGGTATCCCGTTTGTCCAAGCGCGAAAGGCATTCATCAATAATATCGCCTGCCATCTGTCGAATGACGGTCACCTCGGGGTTAGGTGATGGATCGGCAATTCTCTCGGCAACAGAATCGTCGTCGGGATCGTCCGAATAATAAAAGTCCACAAAGCTATTGCGGGCTTGAACCTCCTCCAAGAGCTTAGTCACCTGTTTCTCGGAAAGCTTCATTTGTCGGCAGATCTCCCCGATAACATCAGGACACGATTCGTCGGTCAGCTTTTGCTTTAGATATGCTACCTTTCGCAATCGGTAATAATGTGTTCCATTCTTGATGGTGAAATTGTTTCCGCAGCTCCGCGCCGTCTCGTGCAATGCCGTATAAATATATTTCTGCGCGTATTGCAAAAACGGGATCGCTGAATCGGTATCGTAGTATAAAAACGCAAACCACAAAGCCCCTGCACAGGCAGATTTCAAATCCTCTGCGTAGGACTCGAGCGCGTAACGCTCCGCAAAGCGATTCGCTTTTTTGGTGATAGCACCTTCAAAATGGTTCAGAAAGAAGCAAAAATATTTGATATCCTATTCTGCACGAAAGGCTTTTACATAATCCTCAAAGGCATCAAAGCGCGGTGGCTCGGGCGAAAGACGGTATCCTGTTCCTACACCGTAGGAATAACCGTCAAGTGTGCATTTATATTGCTTCAGCTCATTGATTTTTGGTTCGTGTTTAATGCGTAACAGCAGCACATCATCGTAGATCTCCCAAAGGCGCAGTTGTTCACGGTCACAGGTGGAACGCCATGCCATTACCTTCTGCATGTCTTCAGGCTTCAGGCGTAAAGCGGATATCTTACGGTCTGCGATTTTCCAATACTGTTCGTCATTCAGATGCTCATACATAGCGTTCACCACCTTTCGTTGCTTATTTCAGAAGCTCCTCGGCTTCCTTATATATCGCCTTTTGTTGCATCTCGGCTTGATATAAATTCAAAAAATACTCGTTGTCGCTGATAGCGCGGTACATCTTCTCCTTGGCAAGTTCCTTCACCTTGCAGGCAAAACGCGCATCGATCTTGCCCTCGCGGAGATGATGATCCACGGTATTGCAACGCTTTCTGTATTCCACCTTCGCGGGATGATCCTTCGACCTCTCTCTGTTGTCCCTTGCAATACGGCTTCCGACCGTACGGCAAGAACGGTGCTTTTTGTCTCCCGGCGCGTAACCGTTACAGTACTTCTGATGGCGTCCGTTGGTCATGAGAAAATACCGCTGACAGATCTCACATTGTTTTGGTGAATGTCCTACGTGCAATCCCTCGCAGAAATCGGCAACCAAAAAGTCCATAATTCTGCAGAAATAAATCCTTCTCGCGAGTATGTGCTGTTGCCGTTTGCCCGGACGAACCAATGAAACGTATTCTGTTTGCATTGCGGGGCGCGTATTGTATCCCGCGATCATCGGCGTGACTTGTTGAGCAAGTAACCCTATTCGTATTACTTCATCCGAGAAAAAGTCATCGTATACCTTTGCGAAATTACTCTCATCCCGTTTTTTGAGTGTGCTGATCTTCTCGCGTTCAAGGTTCAGTATCGCATTCAGAAAATTAGCAATATCGTGAGGCGCGTAGGTATAGAAACGCATCATCTCGATGTAATCGTGCATCAGGCGTTCACCAAAGAATAAAAGCTCCCGCCCTTCCTCCGTCAGTTCCGATTGCTTTCCCAATTGCTGTTCCACTTGTAGCTGCAGCTTCGCTCTATGGAAAAGCACCAACAGCTTTTTGGAATCCTCGGAGAACATCTTGTCGATTCGTTCTATCTCTGTCGGTATATCTAAAACCAAAAACAACTTTTGACGAAACAGCAACTCCGTCAGATTCAGAATTGCGGATTTGCTTTCATCAAAGGACTCTTCCGAAAACTTGCCTCCGATCAGATCTTGAAAGATCTGAAATATCGGTGCTCCCGCGCTCAATAGCTTTGTGACGGTATCCCTGTCGGTGTTCAGCATTTCGGTTGCAAACGTTCCCTTGGGATAGGATTTGCCGCGAAGGATAATATCCTTGTCTCCAAAGTCCACGGAAAAATAAGCAACGCTTTCTTGCCTCTGCATAACATCTCACCTCCTCTGATTCGTGTGTTTTTATTATATCAGAAAACGCGCAAAAAATCAATATCCTGTTCATCGATTTTACAGCATCCTGTGAATTGCAATGAATTTGATTTTTTGACGGATATAAGAGATAGACGCGTATGAGATTGGCGCGAAACAAAAGGAAAGGAGGTTAACAACAGAAGAAAGACAATCTCACCACGAAATCTGAAAGGAGCATTTTTTATGCAAAGCAATCCACACAAAATCACCGTAATAGACGGTGAAACACTCATGGACAAAAGACTTCCGCCGACGAGGTTTTGCGTCGACACACTTCTGCCGCAGGGGATCAGTATTCTCGGCGGCTCCCCAAAGGTCGGTAAATCTTGGTTCGTCCTCGATCTGTGCGTTCATGTCGCGCGGGGCGAACCGATATGGAATCTTCCCGTTACGCAGGGCGAGGCATTATACTTTTGCCTTGAGGATTCCGAAAGGCGTATTCAGGAACGCCTCAATACCATCACCGATGACGTACCGCCCGGACTTTACTTTGCCATGGGCAGTACCTCAATCGAAAACGGCGTGTGCGATTTTATCCGTGACTTCAAACGCGCCCATCCCAAGGTCATTCTCGTTGCGATTGATACCTTTCAGCTCATTCGCAATCCCACAGCCGACGTGTCCTACGGCGGGGATTACGTGGAGCTGCAGCCGTTAAAATCGTTAGCGGAGGAGCTTGGGATATCGCTCTTACTCGTTCACCACCTTCGCAAGATGGGAGATAAAGATCCCGTCAATAAGCTGTCGGGTAGCACAGGAATCGCAGGTGCGGTGGATGCCGTTTTTATTCTCGAGAAAAATGAGCGCATTGAAAATAACGCAACCCTGTTTGCATCGGGGCGCGATATCAGAGACCGCAAAATGAAGCTCGAGATGGACACCGCCGCTTGCACGTGGAAGCTACTGAGTGACAGCCTCAAAAATCCCGAAAGCATTCTTCCCGATGAGATGGTCGCTCTTGTTAAACTTATGAAAGAGACGGCAACCTTTACGGGAAGCAACACCGATCTTGCGTTAAAGCTGACCGAAGAACTCGGTACAGAGGTGACTGCAAAAGGAATGAAGCAGATGATGAACCGATGGAGATTTGCACTCGAGGAGCAAGGAATATATTTTGAAAGCCGCCGAAGCAACGGTCAGAAATTCGTGCGGGTCAAATATATTTCTTCTTCCGACGGTGACTTAAGTGTCCCAAGTGACTTATGCTCTTCTGCCGTCATAACTTCCGTTCCTTTAGTCCCTTGCGTTCCTGAAAGCGAGGTAGCGAATGCCGGATGTCCGTAAATTCACCGCTTTAGCGGTGGCGAGCAGAGCGCACGGCTATACGCCGAAACGCACTAAAGCGGGAGACCCGCAACCCCTTCACCGAACACATTGCTGTTCGGATTTTTTTATTTTCAAAGGAGAGCACTTTATTGATGAAAGAAAAGCAAAAGAATGAAAACCGCAGCCGAAACGTTCCGATCGGTCTGCGCGTAAGCGAAAAGGAACTTGCGGTCATTGATAAGAAAAAGGATCGCGCACGAATGACACGAACCGATTACCTCATCGCCTGTGCCATGGGTAAGCAAATCACCTTGATGGAGGATCTGAAGCCGTTGCTTTCAGAAATGAAGCGAGTCGGCAACAACCTCAATCAGCTCACGAAGTTAGCGAATATGGGAAGAATCACCGAAGTCAATTTAATTGAAACGTGGGAAGCACTCAACAAAATCTACGTTGAGCTTCACCGCCTTGTACGCGAAAAAGGAGGTGACGGAGAATGGCAATCGTCATAAAGGTTCAGTATAAAGAGCCGGAGGCTGAACACAAAAGCCAAGTGGCAAAGGCTGTAATAAATTACTGTATGCAACCGCACAAAACGAAGGTCGAGCACAACGTGTATGTTGTCGTGGGTCAGAACTGTACGCCCGAACTTGCATTCGAACAGTTCACGGCAACCAAAGAAGCGTGGAAGAAAACCAACGGCGTGTTTTTCCGTCACTACGTTCAATCCTTCCTCGCGGGTGATGCCGATGTTACTCCCGAGCTGGCAAATCAGATTGCCCGTGAATTTGCCGACCGCGTCTGGAATGGATACGAGGTACTGATCACCACTCACGTTGATAAAGCCCACGTCCACTCACATTTTATCGTGAACACCGTCCATCCCGAGACGGGTAAAAAGCTTCATGAGGATATCAACTACCTCCAACGCATCCGAAAGATCAGCGACGAGATTTGTATCTCTCACGGTCTGTCGGTGCTGGATCCGTATAAGAAAAAGCAGAAATCTTTCACCATGAAAAACCGAGAATACCGCGCCGCATATAAGGGCGACAGTTGGAAGCTCCGTCTGCGCATGGCAATAAAAATGGCGATGGAGTACAGCGCAACCCGCGAGGAATTCATTGAAAACATGAAGCGCCTCGGCTACGGCGTTCGATGGGAGGACAATAGAAAAAATATCACCTATACCTGTTATAACGAACCGAAATGGAAGGACGGTCATTATCGTAAATGCAACGACGATAAGCTGTCCGATGATAAGTACCTGAAAGGAGCAATGGCTTATGAATTTGAACTACGGGCGAAGATTATCGCCGGAAGAACTGATGAACCAACAGAAAGAAGAACCCACACCCAAGAAAGAAGTAACCAAGACGGTAACGATCTCGGAGGAGGAGTGGGAAAGACTGAACGCGATGCTGTCCGAGATGAAGGCTCTGTCGGCGCAAATAAGGCGCGAGAGCGTGCAGATGGGCAACACGGGGGAGAATTACCTCACAGCGATGCGGAGGACGGCAGAGGAGCAGAAAAAGGCGGTAATGAACGCCGCGAAGGAACAGGAGACACTCACCAAGGAAACTCTGCAAAGGATGGAGAAAACTTTCAGCGAACAGGCTGGGAGGCTGAGCGAGAAAGCTTCCGAAAGAATTACCAAAAGAATCCTCACGGACGATGCCCTATGGGGTCTGAGGTTCGTGTTGGCAATTCTCCCAACGCTTCTTGTGTTGGCGCTGTCGGTCTATATGGGTTGGCTTCCGTTCTTTCAGGGATAAGTCCCTCGAACGACGGTAAGACTCCCGAAGAAATTGAAGCGGAGGAAAACGCACGAATCGCCGAAGGAAATCTCGGTGCACTCGCCGCGCTCTCTATTCTTGGAGTAGAGCATCTGATCAACCGTTCTCACGAGAACGAAGTTCCCACAAACGACGAACCAACCGATCCCAACGAGGATGAGGATTACGGCTTCCGTATGACCATGTAATTTTAATGAAACGAGGTAAATGAATGAGCAAAAACATCAACCGTTCCGCACTCAAAAAATATCCCGATGTCATGAGCCTGTCACAGATGGCAGAGTGTCTCGGCATCAGCACAAAGCTCGCCTCCCGCATTTTGCGAGAGTGCGAGATCTACTCCGTCAAAATGGGGCGCGAGTACCGCATATCAAAATCCGCCATTATGGAATACGTTTCAGGAAAGCGTAGGCACACCGCACAGAAAAATTGTGTTGAAAGTGTAACTTCGAACCCACAGGGCTGGACTTGTCAAGAAAAGTGTGGTATTGTGTGTGCTAACCAAGAAAAGGAGGTATGCTAATGACAACCATGAAAACAGCGTTTATATTGAACGCAAGTGTCCAAAAGAAAAACGGCAGACTTCATCTTGTGTACTCGCACTTCGATCCTATCAAGAAAATCACCAAGCCCAAGTGGAAGGCTATGGGCTTGGTGGAAAACGAAAAGAAAGCAGTAGTCGAAAAGCGAAAGCGTGAGATGATGGCAAAGCTCGAGGAGGAAGAACTCCGTCTGCGTGAGGGATACAACGATCCCTCCTACTATCCGTTGCTTCAATTCCTCAACGATTGGCTCGAAAACAGCCATAAGAGAAAGGTGCAAGAAAGCACCTACCAAGGCTATAAGGGCTATATCAACAGTAACATCAAGACCTTCTTCGGCGAGAAGGTCACCCTTGCCGATTGCAAACCAAGGCTGATATACAGCTTTTACGATTGGCTTCGTGAAAAGAATCTCGCAGAATCCACAATACTCCACTATCATAATCTCCTGCATGCCGCGTTTCAGTACGCGATACGGCAGGAGATTTTTGATTTTAATCCCCTTGCAAGAGTGGACAGACCAAAGGCGAAAAAGTATCAGGCATCCCACTACTCGGTGGAGGAGGTAAAAACCTTGGAAGCCTTGTCGAAGGACGATCCGCTGTATATCCCCATTATCCTCGCCGCCTACTGCGGAGTGCGCCGAAGTGAAGCACTTGGGCTTACGTGGGAGAACGTGGACTTTGCAAAAAACGAAATCCGCATCTATCAAAAGGTCATGGAAACAAAGCGCAACGGCAAAACCACACTCGTGATCAGCGATCAGATGAAAAATGAAACATCAAGAAGAATCGTCCCCATGGTACCTATGGTGTCGGAAGCCTTGAAAAAGCATCGGATACGCCAAGAGCAGAACCGAGAACAATTCAGAAAAGCCTACTCCACCAAATACCTTGACATGGTATGCGTGGATGCCATGGGCGATCTTATCCGTCCCAATTATGTCACCACCCACTTCCGCTTCCTTCTCGATAAATTGAGAATGCGCCGTATCCGCTTCCACGACCTTCGTCACACCTGTGCATCGCTCCTCGTAGAGTCGGATACCAACATGAAAACCATTCAGATGTGGCTTGGGCACAGCAGTATGAAAACGACCGCCGACATCTACGCCCACCTCGATATGAATGCAAAAAACTCGGCAGCCGCGGCACTTACGCACCTGTTCCGCCTTGACGAAGCCGACGAAGGAGAGGAATAAATCATGCTCGATGAAAACGAAATATCATTGGAACAGCTTTATAAGCTACTGCACATGAGCAAACGGAAAGCCGTATGGCTACTCCAAAACGGCATTATCCCTTGCCGTGTGAGAAATCACTCAACCCATAAATACGCAATACGGATAGAGGATGTAGAGCGTTATATGGAGAGGACAAAACGAGAACGGCGAGATGAGATCCCAACAGGAATATTTAATGCCCGTCCCGTCAAATCAAAGCTTACAGCCCCCGAACTGTGTATCACGGTTCGGGGGGAGGAGCAAGAGCGTTACATAGATCTACTTGGCAGTAAACTGAAAAATCTGCCCGACAGACTCACCATCAACGAGGTAGCGGTAGCTGTCGGGTATACCGCCACGAGAATCAACGGTCTCGTAGATTCGGGCGAACTGTACGCCGTAAAGCTATACGGTGCGTACTGTATTCCCAAGGTACAGCTTATCGCATATCTCGCCACGGACGATGCCTTCAGTATCCGAGGAAAATCCGAGTGGCACAGAACCGCAATACAAGAATTTATTAAAATGCAAGGAGATATATTTCCCATGAAAGAATGTCAGAGAAAAATCTATTACGAAATCGGAGAGCGAATCCGCAAAGCCCGTCAGGAAGCAAGAATCAGCCAAGAGGAGCTGGCAGAATACGCCGAGATATCCGGCTCATACATAAGCGATATAGAAGCGGGAAAACGGAATTTCAGCGTAGACGTGCTGATCAAAATCTCGGAAGCCCTTCAGGTGTCAACCGATTGGATTTTACGTGCAAACACGCCCGGTACATATACGGTACTGAATAATGACATCGACCGTATTCTCGACGGACTCACCCCCGACGAGCTTAATGATATCGCCTTGATACTGACCGACATCAAGCGGAGTATCAAACGCGCAAAGTGCATCGTAAAAAAGCACACCGAGCAATAATTCCTATGTAAGCAATGAGGCACAGCCGACTCAAATGGGTCGGTTGTGCCTCGCTTTTTTTGCGTTTTATCGACTATCGTTGGTGGACATCGACTATCGTCTATTCAATTCAAGTCGGATTTGTGTTATAATTTCAAATAAAACTTTACATAGGAGGAAAAATGAGCAGATATTATCTTATTTACGCGGAGATAAAAATCGGTGACACTTGGCACAATTTGTGTCCTATCACCCAATGCCCGAATGGAGAATATAAGGCTTCTCCTATCTTCTGCTGTACACGTTCTACCTTTGACGATCCCTTTGAGGAGCTATATCGAAAATCCGAGCACGACGGATTACCCGAGGATTTATCTGCGGGATTGCGTGAGATGCTGACTTATGCCGCACTCGATGAAATGTCAAACGGAGGATTAGAGAAATATTATGCCACACACCTATTCATCGTAAATTATTTGAATGATATCGCAAACAAGGTCATCAAAAATCGTCCGTATAAATATCAGGGCTATGTTTCAAGAGAGGACATTGCCTCATTTGAATGCGCGGAAACCGATACCATAAAGAATTGGTATACCATTGGAGAATACAAAGATATGACCGAGGGCGCAAAAAAGAACTTGGTTTATTACGAATGGAACAATGCGTGGGATAGTTATCAGTTTTATGTTGAACTGAACAATCGCATACTGAATCTCTTCCATTGGTTTCGGTATTCAACAAAACTGTGGCGTGAAGCAGCCACGGCAAATATCCGCGTTCTGATAGAGTGGGAAGGAAATAGATAAGCCCTTGAAAATGCTTGATTTTCAAGGGCTTTGGAAGGGTCGCATAAAATCGAACCCCCAGCCGTATATGACTGAACGCACGAGCATTTTTCCATCTCCTTACTCCATCCTTACTGTCTTTTCAATGCCGCCTTTGAAGATGACGAGCAGTTCGTTTTTCGATACCACCTTGATGCAGTCGACGAGCTTTCTTGTTATGCTGTCATCGTAGTCGATGGGATGGTTTTTCAGTACATCCAGCGTTCCGAGGACTTCGTTCATTCTTGCTTCGTTCGCATGGGCGGCAATCTGCTGTTCTTTCTTTGCAGCGATCCGCTTTTTGGTTTCTGCGATCTCTTGGGAGAGTGCGAGAAATTCTTCACTGTCAGCATCGCTTTGCTTGGCTCGGTTCATTACCTCGGCGATAAGTTGATTGAGTCGGAGTTCGTCGGCTGCGAGACTGTTGTCATCACTGCTGCCGTAATACATTCGGATGTGGGCTTGCAGGTTCTTGATGGCGAGTTGGCATCCGTTGTCGTTGACAATCTCTTGGATCGCTTCAACTATCGCTCTATGAAGGATTGTTTCCTCGATTGTCGGCGAGTCGGGACAGTATTTCGTGCCGTATTCCATTCGGCTGATGCACCGCCACACAGCTTTCTTCTTTCCGTTTTTGCTCCATACCGATCTGCGGTAGGC
>JAFTRQ010000064.1 GCA_017462125.1 Clostridia bacterium
GGTTCTACGGGGCCTCAGACGATAACCATCAGCGGCGTTACCGTGGATCATAAGATCTACGACGGAGTGGCAGTAAGCTACAAGGGCACTCCCACGGCAACGCTTTCGGACGGTACTCCCGTAACCCTCCCGGGTCAGTATACCTTCACCTATTACAAGCAGACCGGAACGGACGAAGGCGACGCGCTTGATTATACCCCGTATGCAGTCGGTAACTATTGGCTCATCATTACCTATTCCGACGCAAACTATAAGGGTGAATACAAGACCGAATTTATCATTGCACACAGAGAAATTCATGTACAGCCCGACGGCACACTACAGAGCGGTACACTGTTAGACGGTCATACCGTTGCTGACGTGGTGACCGATGCCAAGACCGGTGCGATCACACGGGTTGTGATTAAGAATGCAGATGGCGACGATGTTTCAGCAAATTATCTCGTCATCTTTGCGGTAACCGAGACCGCTCATGAGCACGATTTCAGCGAAAGTGTGCGCTGCTCCGGGTGCGGTGAACTTGCTCCCTTGCGGTTCTACGGCTGGTCGCTGACGCTTCAGGACAATATCGCTCTCAACTACGCAGTTGACGCAAAATTCTTTGCGGACGGTTGCTACAAGAATCCTTCTGTTACCTTTACCATTGACGGTCGTACGGTTACCGTGACTGACTATAATACCGAAAAGTACGCGGGATATTATATCTTCACCTTGACCGATATCGCTCCTTATCAGATGGGAGAGACGGTGAGCGCGACTCTTACGGCGTATGACGGTGAGAACCCCGTGACCACCGATGCGGCAGAATACAGTATCAAGACCTACTGCTACAACAAGCTGAATGATGAAACCTCAAGCGCTGAACTGAAAAAGCTGATCGTCGATCTTCTCAACTACGGTGCGGCAACACAGACTTACGTAGGCAGCACAGACGCGCTTGTAAACGCAGATTTGACCGAGGAACAAAAGGCTTACGGCACACAAGAGGACGCAGAGCTTGCAACCCATGCAAAGGACGATTACCAAACGGTTGAGAACGCGTCCGCAACGTGGGTGGGCGCATATCTGACACTTACCGATGCGGTCGAAATGAAATTCGTATTCAGCGCAGACTCGACCGACGGCTTACAGGTAAAGGTCACAACCGCAGATCCCGCCGATGCACAGGCAACGGGACAGACGTGGATTATCACGGAATTTACGAAATACAGCGAGGGCGCTTATATTGCAAACTTTGACGGCTTTAATGCAGATCAGATGAGCGAGGTCGTTTATGTAACGGTTTGTGATTCGGAAGGAAACGCGGTCAGCAACACCTACCGATATAGCGTTGAGTCCTACGCCTACGCAAAACAATCCGACGAGAATACAAATCTTGTGGCACTTGTCAAGGCAATGATGAAATACGGTGACTCTGCAAAGCAGTATAATTCATAAAATATAAGTTGAAAGATAAAAGGAGATAAATATTATGAAAAAAATTGAGTACGTTGCACCCGAAATGACGGTAATCGTATTTGCGACGCAAGATATTCTTACAACCAGCGGCGACGGTGTGGATCTTCCTCTGGACCCTGCTCCAGAAGATGACGGAACGACTTTCTGAGTATAAATACAAAGCGGTGGGCAGAAATGCTCACCGCTTACAGTCTGTCGAAAAAGTCACTCGAAAGAGTGGCTTTTTTGCATTAGATATGGTATAATAAAGTCAAGAAAAAACAGGCGGTGAGGAAATGTTAAGTAGAGGACAAAACTGACGAGACATCATGCAAATGGTATGGTTGGAAGAGCTTGTACCGAAGGATCATTTGCTTAGGAAAATAGACGCAGCTGTAGATTTTGAGAAGATCTATGAGATGGTAGAAGAACTGTATAGTGAAGACAATGGCAGACCAAGCATAGATAGCGGACAAATAAATGCCGATGCAGATTATCAGCCGAACATTGAAACCAGAACATGGTGGGATACGGAGTGGAAGAGCATTACACTTAAATAACCCCACCGGCGAGTGCGACGAATGCAAAGCACAGTAAGCATCACAGAATAACCGAAACAACAACTAAATAAAAAGAGCCTGCGACACACGATATACGCACAGGCTTGAAACCCAATATGACGGCGGCTTAAAAAAAGCCGCCGTCCGTCTATGTAAATGGGTAGGCAAAGCCTACCCGAAGGTTATGCTGTTTTACGGATGCGTTTCACGGTGGGAATACCTTGCGAGCCGGATATGAGCAATCCGATCTGCGCCAAGGCACTGCTGTCCGCTTTCCGTCTGCGCTCGGTGCGGTCAAATCTGATCTGCGTGAAGTGCTGAATATAAGGCTCTTCAAAGAGCTCTAAAGCAATATACGCGCGGTTGCCAATGCGAATGAAATCAATTCGTTCATCATCGACAGCCGCGCGTATCTGTTCTTCACCGATACCGAGCTCGGATTTATTACTTTTGATATCCCTTGCCGCGCCTCGTATGGTGCGGAGGCGGGGGATAGCGTTGGTGGCTTCAAGCCCCAACATTTGATTCAGACACATCATCGCTGTGTCAAAATCGGCTACGGTTCTGTTCCCGCGTTTTTCAAACGGTAAGCATCCGGAAGCAATTAAGTCTGACAGCATAGATTCATTTATCGCCGTATCCGTATCGTATGCTTTTACGGCTTTTACGATTTGTGGTAAAGTTTTGATTTTCAAATGCTTACCTCACTTTCTTATTTCGTTACAATATTGCCGAGAATTTCTGCGGCCTTACGCATATTTTTCTCATAGGGATGGATATAGAGATTGGTGGTCTCGATGCTATCGTGACCAAGAACAGTCTTAACTGTTTCGGGATCCACACCGTTGCTCGCCATAAGGGAGCCGCAGGTATGGCGCAGACCGTGGAACTTCAGATGGTGAAGCCCGTTCTTTTCTTCAAATTTACTGCATATCCGCGAAGGAGTATAAAGGCTGATCATGTCACCTACATTATTTGTGAAAATGAAATCCTGCTCCTTCCAATCGAAACCCGCGCTTGCACGTTCTTCTGCTTGAGTTGTTTTCCATTCTTCGATGGCATTGACTAATACATCGGAGAAGTAAACGGTACGAATACTCGTTTGAGATTTAGGAGGCTTGAGCTGTTGCGGTGCGCCTTTTTCCTTATAAACGCTTTTATTAACGGACAGGCAATGTGCGCGTAAATCTATATCCGACCACTTGAGCGCCACGATCTCACCACGGCGCAGACCGAGAAGCAGAGCGCAAAGAAGCATCAGTCTGATCTTTGGTGGCTCGTTTTGCAGAGCCTCAAAGAACTGACGTGCTTCGTCATCGTTATAGACCTCGATAGGCTTTTTTACGATCTTGGGGTATTCGACCGAGCCGTACTTCAATTTGTTCTCGTCGGTAAATCCCATCTTGCAGGCTTCGGTCATCACAGAGGAGAACACTGTGGCATACCGCTTGACGGTTGCCGCCGACAGCGGCTCGGTATCATTCTCGTCTGCACGAGCGCCGGGGGAGGACAGATATTCCACAAAGGCTTGCTGATGCTTGATGGTAATATCGCTCAAGCGCAGATTTCCATACGACGGCACGATAAACTGTTCCGCAATGGAGTGATAGAAGCGAACCGTATTTGGAGAAAGCTTTTTTTCGATGCGCTTGAAATAATGCTGGCCGATAAATTCTCCTACGGTCAAACCAAAGGCATTGGTCTGTGTGGATCTCGTTTTCATTCCGGGGATATACACGCCGTTGTGAACAGCGGCTTCAAAGAGGTCAGCGAACTGCTTGATCTCCTTTCCCTCTTGTGCCGCCGTGATTCCGACGGGCGGTTTATAGGTAGCGGAGATCAGCTCCTGCTTTCCATTTTTCATTCCATTGGACACTCTTACGCAATAAGTGCCATTCTTTCTTTTATAATAACTTGCCAAATAAAATACCTCGTTTCTTCAAATTTGTTTTTAATATATTGGGGTTACATACTTCGTTCCCATTCATGCTTCTTGCGCTCCTTTCTGCTGATGGGCATCGTGGTGCAATCCTGCGGCTGACGGTAGCTCTCGATGCTTGCAAGGCTGCCGACAAGGTCAAGGACGTTGGTTGCGACGGCAAGGAACTGATTGTTTGCCATCCGTGTCAGCGCGAGGGCGGCAGATTCGTTGCCTGCGTGTGCCGAGCGATTGAGATATTCAAGCGCCTTTTCCATATCGAATATATCCGCTTCAAAGAGATATATCTGCGCCAATCGGTAGTCGGCGTACATATTTCCGCGTGCCGACGCGATCTCCAAATGCTCAATAGCTTTGGCTATATCCTTCTTCAAGACCTTGCCATCCATATAATATTTGCCGAGTGTATAGGCAGCAAACTCGCTACCGTTACGCTCGGCTTTGAATAGATGGTCGAAGCCTTCGTTGCGGAATTCTCCAAACAGATCACTCTCAACGTAGAGCTTTCCGAGGAGAGCGTCGGCATATTTGTTACCGTTGCCAACCGACTTCGACAGCCACTTTTGAGCTTCGTATCCATCCTCTCGGTAGATGATTCCGTAATAAAACATCTTGCCCATACGGTACTGCGCCACGCTGTGGCCTGCCTTGGCGGCTTTTTCAAGATAATAGTCACCGATATTTTCGTTATAGAATCGGTTGTTCTCATTCAAATACAGACGGGCGAGGCGGTACATCGCATAGACGTTTCCGTTGCGTGCTTCCGCTTGAAGCTGATTCAAAGGATTGTCCGCATCCATATCTTCCTCGTCAAATGGCATATCGTCATAGAGATTTCGCTCGTCAGCGAAGAAGGATGTTATCTCATCAAGAGACAGATCACTGCGCTTAACAGCACGCTTGCGATTCCCGTACCCGCTATCAAGCCCATGATCCACTTCCTCATCTCGGAAATCATATCCGAGAAAGCCTCCATCCGATTGTCCGTCTCGGTGTTCAGCCGAGAGAAAAATTGCTCTCGCGTCTTCCCATCCTGTGAGAGAATTTCTTTGTTCTCCCTCAGAA
>JAFTRQ010000065.1 GCA_017462125.1 Clostridia bacterium
CTCACCGCGGGTTATCCGGATATGACAGCGGCAACCAATGCAATGGCAATTATGTGCGATAACGTATACCGCAGGTTGACCAACGATGCGTTGCCTGAGCATATCAAGCTTGAAATGACAAAGGACGGCAAGGTTACAAGAATTTCATCGGCGCAGATCGACTCGTGCAAGTTTACGCCCAAGGAGGTCGTTGCAGGTGAGTTTACCATCCTCGCTAAGACCGGTCCCGCACCGAAGATTGGCAGAGCAAGTACCATTGTTGCCGTATCGGACTTTGAAGGGAAGTACGCATTGAATAGCGGACGAACCTTTTCGATGCTTGAGCAGTCGCTTATCCCGAAGCTTGAGGATTGGTACATCATTCCAGAACAGGTTGTAGGTATCTGTCATCATGCTCAGGCAACCACGGGTAAACCGACTCAGATGCGTAATTTCTACCTTAGAGGTCCCGCAGGTACGGGTAAAACCGCTGCGGCGAGAGCGATTGCGGCAGGTCTTGGACTTCCGTATATGAAGTACACTTGCTCGGCAAACTCGGAGATCTTCGACTTTATCGGTCAGTTGATCCCCGACGTTGACGGCGGTAGCACCGGTAATGCGGATCTCGACAGAGAGCGTGAGGAACTGAAGGCGATGGGCGGTATCAACTTTGAGAACGTCAAGAAGCTGATGAAGCTCCCGGATCTCGACGATATGGATTACGATCCCGTCGGAACCTTTAAGCGTCTGACCGGAACGGATAACGAGGAAGCAACCTCTCAGGACTGTATGGCGGTTGTTCTCTCATTGGTAACCGAAAAGGTCGTACAGCTTTCCAAGAAGGAAGAAAAGACGGATGAGAAGGGGCAATCCTTCCGCTATGAGGAGAGCGATTTCATTCGCGCTTTGAAGAACGGGTATCTCGTCGAGGTGCAAGAGCCTTCGACTATTGCGCAACCCGGCGTTCTCGTCGGTCTGAACTCGCTTCTTGAGCAGAAGGGCTCCATTACGCTCCCGACCGGTGAGATCATCCAGCGTCATCCCGACTCGGTTGTTGTCATTACAACCAACGTCAGCTACGAGGGATGCCGTGCGGTCAACCAGAGCGTCGTGGACAGAATGAGTCTGGTAATGGATATCGAGCTTCCCGAGCCGGAGGTTATGGTTCAGAGAGCGATGAGCATTACAGGCGAGACAGACGAGCTTATGGTATCGGATATGGTTCACGTCGTTAACGATATGGCTGAGGCCTGCCGTAAGAACAACATTACCGACGGAAGCGTTGGTATGAGAAGTCTGATCGACTGGATCGTATCTACCCAGATCACGGGCAATCCCTATCAGTCCGCCTTAATGACCGTTATCAGCAAGGCGACGACCGAGAAGGAGGACCGCGATATGCTGATTGATACGATACTCGATCCGTTCTTTAACAAGAAGAAGCCGAAAAAGGCTGTATAAGGAGGGAAAGTTATGGGAAGAGGCAGAGTTGACCACACCGCCGTAAAACGCCTCCTGAACGAAAAAAAACAGACTCTCAGGGACAGCCAGTTGTTTTCCTCGCGTATTATGGCAGGCTACTTTGAGGACATAGCAACCGCGCAGACGAAGCGATACAATTACAATCGCCGTATCCGCGTCAAGCTTGTCTGGAAGCCGAAATCCGAGGAACTTGCAGTAACCGATAACTCGGTTATTGCAATCAACTCGGGAAACAAAATGGTTACTTCAAAAAAAGGAAGACTTGCACGCTTCTGGATCATCTTCGGGTTCTTCGCACACGAGCTGGGACACCTGCTTTACTCGGATTTCCTTGTATTGCAGACCTATATGAATTCACTTGAGAAATTCAAGTGGTATCCCATCAAGCCCGATTTGCCGGATCCCGGAGACAAGATCAGAGAGAGCGAGCTTTGGGATTACGTAAAAGCGGATCCCAAAAACCTTCAAGCCCTTATGCTCGTAGCCAAGAATATCAACAACATTATTGAGGACGGTTATATTGAAAACCGTATTCTCAACAATTTCCCCGGAAGCATCGGCACAGCACTTGAAGAGATGCGAGAAAGCTTCTTTGAGGACATTCCAACCGTATCGGAGCTGATTGATGAGGAGAACGCAGGCGAGCGTCATATTTTTGAAAGCATTATGCAGGTGATGCTCTCCTATGCAAAATTCGGTGAGATCAAGTACGGAAGCGAGCCTCTGACGGACGAACGTGTTCAAACAGTGTTCGCACTACTCGATGACATCGATAAAGCACTCCTGAACAAATCCGCTAAGGAACGTCTTCTCGCAACCAATACGATACTCGTTCGCTGTTGGGATTACATCAAGGAGTTTTGCGAGTACGTCAAGGAGCGAAGCAATCAAACCGGTTCTGAGCTCGAAGACGTTATCTCGCAGATCCTCGGCAATCAGGTTGGTTCCTCGACTGTCGGTAAGGGCAGAGGAACTCCTGTTCCCGAAGCGTCAGGCACGGGAGAGAAATCCTACACGATTCTCGAGCGTAAGAAAACGCAAGAGGAAGCAGGAAAATCCGGCGAAGAGGAAGGTTCAGGC
>JAFTRQ010000066.1 GCA_017462125.1 Clostridia bacterium
CGCTATCGGTAGAAACACGAGCGTAGCCTGCTACCTTGCGCCTTGTGTTTGCTTGGGTGGATTTTCTTGTATGCTGACATATCGTAGCAGGGATAACGGTTACGTTTTTTGCCGCCATAGGTATTCCTCCTTTATTTTTTTTGAATGTTGCGCCAACGCTTGCTGACGAGCCTTTTCTTTCATTTCTTCCGTCCAACTCTCTCGACGGGAACGGTCTTTCCATCGCTTAACGGTTTGCGTGCCATCCTTAAAGCAAAATACCAAGGTGTTGCCCTTTGTGGCTCGGAGAGCTGTTAAATCACCGAGAGGGATATCTGCGGTTAATTCGTAAAGGACGCTTTCGGGGATTGCTTTGGAATCGGCACAAGCCTTTTTGCCGTGGGTGTTATAAGTGGAGCATATCCATACGATGCCCGCTGCCGTGGTTTTGCGCCTATAATGCTTTCCGCAACCATCGCATACGATAAGACCTGTAAAGGGATAGGTTGCAACGCTCGTTTTTTTGCCTGAGTAACGTTCGGCTCGTCTTGCAATTTCCTCTTGCACCGCTTCAAAGGTGACAAGGTCGATGATGGCTTCGTGAGTTCCCAAGGCGTGATACTGTGGCTTTTCACCGTTGTTTTTCATCTTGCGCTTGGTGAGGTGGTTCTCGCGGTAGGTCTTTTGTAAAATGAGGTTGCCGGTATATGTGTAGTTTTTCAGTACTGACATCACACTCTCTTTAGACCACTTTTTGCCCGTTCGTGAGATGATGCCTTCTTCATTCAACCGTCTCATTATTTTGGTTGCACCTTTACCATCAAGATAATCTTGATATATGCGTTTTACAACCGTGGCCTCGTCATATTTTATTACATATTCACCGTTATTTATCCGATAACCGTATATTGTGCCATTCCAAGGTATGCCTTTCTCAAAATTGCTTCGAATACGCCATTTCATATTCTCGCTGACCGAAAGGCTTTCCTCTTGGGCATATGATGCTAGAATTGTGAGCATCAATTCTCCGTCCGCACTCATTGTGTGGATATTTTGCTCTTCAAAGTAAACGTCCACACCGAGCGCCTTTAATTCTCGTACCGTTTCAAGGAGCGTGACCGTGTTCCTTGCAAAGCGGCTGATTGACTTGGTAATGACCATTTGAATATTGCCGTTACGGCATTCGGCAAGTAACCGTTGGAAATTCTCACGGTTGTCCTTCGTGCCGGTAAGAGCCTCATCTGCATAAACGCCTGAGTACTCCCAACCGTGCTTTTGAATGTAGTCGCTGTAATAGCTGACCTGTGCCGATAACGAGTGAAGCATAGCATCCTTGCCGCTTGAGACTCTGCAATATGCTGCCACTCGTTTTTTCTTGGGTGCGTCTGCAGCAAAACGCACTTGCTCAATTTTTCTTGTCATAGAGCCTCCTTTGTATCAATTATAGGGTACTATATATATCACTCTAAACGCCCTGAAAGTCAAGCGATTTCTGCGAATATACTGCACGAATTTAAGCCGTATTTTTTGTTTAATACGTCAATGGCTTTTTTGTAATCAGAAGGGGTTAAAAGTCCTTGCTTTACAAGCTTTTCAACAAGTCCCGCCGAGGTATGGTAAAGCATAAGGCTCGTAGGATCATACGGATTTTGATCTGCGGGCATTAAGGTAACACGCTCGGCAGCAGTATTTACGACGGTTGTTTCCATAGCTTACGAACTCCTTTCCGCATTCCTCGCAAATGAGGCTGTAATATGCTTTTTTGTTGATTGCCTCAGGGTGAGAATTCCACCAATCCATACGGCACTTATCCGAGCAGAATTTCTTTTCACGTCTCCCCGTGGGTTGCGCCACAAATGCACCGCAAGTTTTGCAACGGCGAGCATTGGGGATATCATGGTGGCGACGAATATGAGAACGGACGGTATTGGGAGAGAGATGAAGAATGAGGGCGATGTCCCCGGCGGACTTGCCTTCCATACGAAGGTTATCGATTGCAATTTTATCTTGCGGTTTCATATAAATATCTCCTTTCCTGTGATAGGGGGAGAGCAACCGAAATGGCTACTCTCCCGGTTGTGGTTTTATGCTTTAATTTCAAGTGCCTTAACAGCTTCGGTAAGAACGAGCTTTGCATCAATGCGCTCGGAAGTGATGTATGCAACCTGTCCATTTTCCGCATAACGTTCAACAAGACGCTTCACGCTGCGTTTGCCGCGCTCTCCGATCCAATAGTAGGAGAAATCACCAAAGAGGACGGGCTTGCTTCCGCCTTCCACACGGTCAAGATAATTGGTGGTGTAAACGGGATAGCCGAAGAGCTGATTAGGAACATCATCCTGAAGGGAGATTTCCCAAGGCGAGTTGCCGTGATAATGCGGGATGGACAACAGCTTGGTAATTGCATCTTCGGACATAATGAGAGCAGCATTTTTGCGATAGGGCGATTTGATTGAGTGAATCAAATTCAGGACATCATCGTAGTTGATGTTACCGACGCTTTCAGAGGTGAAGCCTACTTCAGTCTGATGGATGATGCCGAGAGGCTTGCCGTTTCCGTCACCCGTAAAGAATGCGGATTCCTCTGCATCAGAAATGCTTTCTACAAAGAGCTGGCGAATGTAATCCTCAACGTCGAAGTCAGCATCTTCGAGCATTTCATCGGAAACGATGACCTTGTGTGCAAGTTTGTATGCATCGAGTACAATCTCACCGTATGTAGCCTCACCCACGGGCACGAGTTCACCCTCGGGGACCCAAGTAGCCTCACCGTTTGTGACAACAGTAGGGATTTTCATACGCTTGTTGGTCTTGATTATCGTACCGAGCTTACGGAGAAGGCTCTTTTCGGTAAGACCGCGTACAATTTTCTTTTCAAAGGTGTCAGGAACGAGGAATCCGCCCGATCCGTCACTACCTTTCTTGACCGCATTCTGCGGAATGCCTGTGTGAAGCATATCCTTAAAAGCCACGGCATACGCCTCTTCGGCTCTAATGTCCTCTGCGGTAGGTTCTTCCTTGATGCCGAGAGCTTCTTTTCTCAAGGCGTCGAGTCTTGCGAGATAATCGTTGATGGTTTTGGTGTTGTTCATAGTAGTTACTCCTTTTTTGTATTAAATTTTGTGACCCGCTCTTGCTCGGAGCAAACGCTCCATAACATCATCCTGCGGAGTGGGACCACCAAACTCTACAGAACAATTTTCCTTCACGACTTGGTAGATCTGATACCAAGCAGTGTTGGCTTGCTTCATATATTCACGGCTCATCGTGACATAGGGTGAAGATGTAACCGTGCCTGTCGGCTTTTTAGCAAGGAAGCCGAACTCGGATACCGCCTCTTCGCACTGTATCCAACGGGCAACTGACATCGCATATGCCTCGATTTGCTGTGTGGGGACGAGCTTGTCGCAATTGCGCTCGTGAAGCCATTCCCAAGTTTCTTTGAAAATATCCTCGGCGCAGGTGGTACGACCATCCTTCTGCTTTGCCTTCAGATATTCTTTTACGGGAGGCATATCGCAACCTTCAAGGTTTGCAATGCCATCACCGAAGTCAAGGACGGTCAGTTTTCTGCCGCCCGGATTACCATTGGCGATTTTTTCCGCGATGCCTTTGGGTTTTCTTCCGGCACCGGGGCGCGCACCGCCGCGATTAGTTCCGTCTTTTGACATAGAATTCCTCC
>JAFTRQ010000067.1 GCA_017462125.1 Clostridia bacterium
AGATACAATGCTACCATGGATACCAATCCTTCAAGCCAGGTGAGGTGGATGCCGACACCGCCCACGCCATCGGTGTTCAGCTCGCCAACGAACTGTGGGGCGAGGACTTTCCAATTATCGTTGCCACCCATATCGATAGGGGGCACCTGCATAATCATTTTTGCCTATCGGCAACGGGATTTTCGGGAAAGCGGTATCACGATTGTAACGCTACTTACAAGCTGATGCGCGACACCTCGGATAGACTTTGCAGGGAGTATGGATTGTCGGTCATAGAAAATCCGAAGCAGCAAGGTTCAAAGCACATCGCTGAGGTACACGCTGAAAAGAAAGGTATTCCTACTATGCGAGATCAGATACGCGCTGATATCGACGCAGTGGCAAAGCAAGAATTTATCATCAAGAACTTTTATAACCGTATGCGAAGCCTTGGCTATACCTTTGAGCGTCGAGGAAAGTATCTCCGCATCAAGCCATACGGATATAACAAGTTCTTCCGCTTGGACAAGCTCGGCGCAGGATATACTGAAGAGGATATTGAAGCGAGGATAAGGAACAATGCGCGTGCTCGTCAATGGACAGCAATCCCGTTTTACCAACCTACCCTGCGAGAGAAACCGACAGGGCTTTACGCGCTCTATCTCCATTACTGTTATCTGCTCGGAGCGATACCCAAGGTGATCCCCAAGAATCCCGAAGCTTATGCAGCCATTAAGGAGGACGTGCGCCGCGCCCGTATGTATTCGGAGCAGGCGAAGTTTCTCGGCAAGTATTTCCTTGATACGAAGGATGATCTGATACAGCACGCGCTTAAGGTTCGTGCGCAAATGGATGTACTTTATAAGGAGCGGCAGAAGCTCCGCAACAAGATGCGGCGGATGAAGGATCCCGACGAGATGCAGCCGATACGCGAACAGATCTTTGCTATCTCCGACAAGCTCAAGCCGCTTCGTAAGGAATATGCAATGTGCAAGGATATTTATGATCGCAGTGATGATATTCAAAAGACTGTCGAGCGCGTTGAGTTCCCGCAGCTCGTCGAGCAGGAAAGGCAGAACGCCGCGCTCAAAAAGAACGGACGTGAGGAGAGATAAAGATGCGGTCTTGACCGTACAAATTTGTAGCTGTCCACAAAAGCAGTTTCACGGTCTTGACCGAGTAAAAACAGCATTTTTATGTTTCTGACACCTCAAATCGTATCCCACATCAAAAAGGCGTTTTCTATTGGAAAATCCGCATTTTCCCGCGTTCTTGACCGAGCCTTTTTGAGCGAAAAACGCCTTACTTCAAAAACTTTATGAAAATAGGAGAAAAAAGAATGATCACTAACAAAACAAAAAGCCAAAAAACAACCGAAATCTATTTTGATGAAACACCCGTAGCCGTCGTGATACGGACACACAACACCGCATTGAAGAAGCGGCTGCTTGCCTTTGCCGAGAAGTTTCCCGACCTCTGCCGGTTGACCGACGATGACGAGCTTGGATACCTTTCCTTTGAGATTGAT
>JAFTRQ010000068.1 GCA_017462125.1 Clostridia bacterium
AACTCCGATATGGAGCCCTCCGACGTTCGTTCGATGTGCTGACGTCTCCGTCTCGACCTCAGAGAGCTTCGTAAAAAGTCCGGCGGCTTCTTCGGCTCCGGTGAGTCCACAGGCTCCGTCGGTGTTGTTACCATCAATATGCCTAGAATCGCATACCTCGCAGAGAACGAGGATGACTTCTACAAGAGACTTGATAAGCTGATGGATATCGCGGCTCGCTCGCTCAAGACCAAGAGAACCGTTATCACAAAGCTTCTTGACGAGGGCCTGTATCCCTACACAAAGAGATACCTCGGCTCGTTCAACAACCACTTCTCAACCATAGGTATCGTTGGTATGAACGAGGTCGGTCTCAACGCCAAGTGGCTCAGAGCCGATATGACTCATAAGGAAACGCAGGAGTTCTCCAAGAACGTTCTCAATCATATGAGAGAGAGACTTTCCGACTATCAGGAGATGTACGGCGACCTCTACAACCTGGAGGCAACTCCCGCAGAGTCCACCTCTTACCGCTTCGCGAAGCACGATAGAAAGAGATGGCCCGACATCATCACCGCTACCGATAACGCAAAGGCTCCTTACTACACCAACTCCAGCCACCTTCCCGTTGGTTACACAGAGGATATCTTCGACGCTCTTGACATTCAGGATGAGCTTCAGACCCTTTATACCTCGGGTACGGTATTCCACGCATTCCTCGGTGAGAAGCTTCCTACCTGGAAGAGCGCTGCAAATCTTGTCCGCAAGATCGCAGAGAACTACAAGCTGCCTTATTACACAATGTCCCCCACATACTCCGTATGTATCGATCACGGCTACATCAACGGTGAGGAATATACCTGCCCCAAGTGTGGCAAGAAGACCGAGGTTTACAGCCGAATCACCGGTTACTACCGTCCCGTTCAGAACTGGAACGACGGTAAGAGCCAGGAGTTCAAGGAGAGAAGAACCTATAACATCGAGCGCTCCACAGAGCTTCATCCCGAGATCAACGTCGGTACTGACAGCGTAAGAACCATCAGCATCGTAACAGATCCTATCGTTGAGGAAGCATGCGTTTGTGAGCCTACTACAGGCAAGAAGGTAATGCTCTTCGCTACCAAGACCTGCCCCAACTGCAAGATCGCAGGCGAGTTCCTTGAAAAGGCAGGCGTAGCTTATGAAAAGCTTTATGCAGACGAGAACCTTGACCTCGTAGCGCAGTACGGCATCAGACAGGCTCCCACACTCGTAGTAGTTGAGGACGGTCTCGAGATCGCAAAGGCTGCAAACCTTTCTAACATAAAGAAATACATTGAGGAATCTCAGAACTGATTTTTGTAACAACTCAAGAAATTAATTCCGATATCAGAAAGGAATTTATCAAAATGTACGATTTAATAGTTGTCGGTGCAGGTCCTGCAGGACTTACAGCCGCAATTTATGCGAGAAGAGCTGACAAAAGCGTTCTCGTTCTCGACAAGGGAATGTTCGGCGGTCAGATGACCTTTTCCCCCAAGATCGAAAACTACCCCGGATACGACCAGATAAGCGGTAACGAGCTTGCCGAGAAGATGGTTTCTCAGGCTATCTATATGGGTGCGGAGATCGATATGGCAGAGGTTACCGGAATTGAGAAGGAGGGCGACCTTTTCTGCGTATATTGCGGCGACGATATTTATATGTCCAAGACAGTGATCCTCGCAACGGGCGCCCGTCACCGTCTCCTCGGAATTGAAAGAGAAGAGGAGTTTATCGGAGAGGGTATCTCCTTCTGTGCCGTTTGCGACGGTGCATTTTATGCGGGTAAAACCGTTGCAGTAATCGGCGGAGGCAACTCTGCGCTTCAGGAGGCGATTATGCTTTCCGACGGATGTGCGAAGGTCTACGTTGTGCAGAATCTTGACGTCCTGACAGGCGAAGGCAAGCTTCAGGAGATCCTGCGTAAGAGAAAGAACGTGGAGATCATCTGCGGAAGCACCGTTGAAGCGATCCACGGAAACGACGTTTTCGGAGGAATCGTCATCAAGAATACCGCATCGGGTGAGAAGACCAGACTTGACCTTGACGGAATGTTCGTAGCAATCGGACAGGTTCCCGAAAACGAGGCATATAAGAATCTTGTTTCACTTTCCGACCGCGGATACGTTGTCTCTGACGAAAACTGTCTCACCGACACGGATGGATTATACGTTGCGGGAGACTGCAGAACGAAAAATATCAGACAGATATCCACAGCGTGTGGAGACGGCGCCACCGCCGCCCTCGCCGCTTGCAGATACTTGGATAAATAAAAATTAACCGCAGACTCTTGCTTTTTGTAAGATCTGCGGTTAATTTTTTCTGATTACATTTTTAGGTGCCTAAAGGGCTAACTGTTTCGAGATACCTAGGCAAAGCTATACCATAGAGAGCAATTCAGCTAAAATTTTTAATTATTGAATTTCTATATCTGCAATAACGATGGCATGGTCGTGCATCCAAGGCTCGGCAACACGCTCTGCCGCGACTATCTTCATGTTTGGCTTAACCATAATGTTGTCGAAAGGCCATACTCCGCTTGCGGCATCCAAAATGGTGTGAAAAACACCAAAATCTCCGCAATTCGCCATTTGGAATCCTGCATTGCGGAATTTCGCAAAGTCTTCCTCGTGCATTGGGTTAGGACCGACTATTTTTTCGTTAATACGGTTAGACGGATTAAAGTCTCCTGCGATTATGCAATATTCCTGAGCTTTCGCGAATTCAATGACCTGATCGATCTCTATTGCTCTTACGTTTTTATCGTACCAATCAAAATGGAGATTGATAAGAGTTATTTTCTTGCCATTAACATTAATATTTCCGACAAGAAACCAAGGGTGCCGAAATTGTACGTCTCCAATATAATCAACGGGATGCACGTCGTGAAGATCGTAGCTGCTTAAAAAAGCTTTCCCGTTGGGCGCCCACGTAAAGTATCTTTCATAATTGGGATGAATGCTTGAATAGACAGCATTGAAAGCCATTTCCTTGGTTTCTTCATTGAAATATCGATAATCTTCCTGTAAAAACCAAAGATCGGCACCAATGTCAGACATAATTTTACGATATTCATTTCGGCTCTCATCGCTTCCGTGATTCATACCAATACCGGAAAAATCTCCTACGTTAAAAGTTGCGATCTTTAGAATTGTTTGATCTTTCATTTGTATACCTCCACAGATTTGATTTATGACGAAATAGGTAAATTAAATGTTACAATGTTATAATTGCATAATAGAAATACATAGATCATATGTTGACCCATATTATATCATGAACTGCTTGGTAAAACAATGGATAATCAATAAATGTTTTTGAAAAATCAATAAAATAAGAAACGTATAAAATGTCGTTGAACACCTGTAATTTTTGTGAAGCTTTTCTACAAGCAGTCGTATGATATTTGCGTATGCAACAGAGGTTTGGGATAATAATTGTGCAATGTATACTAACTTGGTAATAATTCAAAAAAATTCGTATTTTCTATTGATTTAATAGGAATTTTGTGGTAGAATAATAACGGGGAAATGTGTCCCCGATTTCCGCGTGAAAGGAGTAACAAAAATATAATGTTAGAAATCAAAAATTTATGTTATACGGTAACCGATGAAAACGGTAAAGAAAACCGTATAATTGATAATATAAGTCTCACGATCAACGACCGCTTTGTAGCCATCACAGGACCTAACGGCGGCGGTAAGTCTACACTTGCCAAGCTGATCGCGGGCATTTATACCGCCGATTCGGGACAGATCATTCTCGACGGCGTGGACATCACAAATATGTCGATCACCGAGAGAGCGAATGCGGGCATCAGCTTTGCGTTCCAGCAGCCCGTCAGATTCAAGGGAATTACGGTCAAGGATCTGATCTCTTTGGCGGCAGGAAACAAAATTTCGGTTGCAGAAGCATGCAAATATCTCTCCGAGGTTGGCCTTTGCGCGAAGGAATACGTTAACCGCGAGGTCAACGAGTCTCTTTCGGGCGGCGAGCTGAAGAGAATCGAGATCGCGATGATCAACGCTCGCGGCACGAAGTTTTCGATCTTCGACGAGCCCGAGGCCGGTATCGACCTCTGGAGCTTCAATAACCTCATTAAGGTGTTTGAGAAGATGCATGAGAGAACCCACGGCTGTATTATGATCATCTCCCATCAGGAGAGAATTCTCGATATTGCAGACAAGATCGTGGTCGTAGCTGACGGCAAGATCGCTGCGTACGGCGCGAAAAACGATATTCTGCCCGATCTTCTTTCTGCTCAGGCAGGATGCAAGTTTACACAGGGAGGTGAGGAATAATGGCTGAAAAGAAGCTTGACAGCATCAAGCTGAACATCCTTCGTGAGGTGGCAGACCTTGAAGATGTTCCCACAGGTGCTTATTCCATCCGTGTTGACGGAGATACCTTCGATAAGAAATCGTCCGAAAACATCATCATCGAAAAGAAAACGGACAAGCCGGGCATTGACATCTATATCAAGGCGGCAGGCAAAAAGGAAAGCGTTCACATTCCCGTGATACTCGCCGAAAGCGGACTTAAGGAGGTCGTTTACAATGACTTCCATATTGAAGAGAACGCAGACGTTCTGATCATCGCGGGCTGTGGAATCCACAATTGCGGTGTGCAGGACAGTGAGCATAGCGGCATCCACAGCTTTTACGTTGGCAAAAACGCAAAGGTAAAATATGTCGAGAAGCACTACGGAGAAGGCGACGGAAACGGCAAGAACATTATGAATCCCCATACAGTCGTCGAGCTCGACGAGGGTGCATATATGGAGATGGAGACCACTCAGATCAAGGGTGTTGACTCCACCAAGAGAAAGACCGAGGCTGTGCTCCACGAAAAGTCCACACTCGTGGTTCACGAGAAAATAATGACCCACGGTGAACAGTTTGCAGAGACCGAATTCGTTGTCGATCTCAAGGGCGAGGATTGCGGTACTCACGTTGTTTCCCGTTCCGTGGCAAAGGACAACTCCCGTCAGCTCTTTATCTCCGACGTTGTCGGTAACGCAAGATGCTCGGGACACACGGAATGTGACGCGATCATTATGGATAACGCTTCTGTTGTTGCCGTTCCCAAGATCGTTGCAAACAACACGGAGGCATCCCTCATTCACGAGGCTGCCATCGGCAAGATCGCGGGAGAACAGCTTGTCAAGCTGATGACCCTTGGATTGACGGAAAAACAAGCTGAGGAAGAAATCATCAACGGTTTCTTAAAATAATGTTTTATAATAGCGGAGGTGCTACTATGAAGGTAACTAAGATCATTGCTAACCGTGAAAGCATCGAATTTTCAATTGACTCTGCTACTGAAGCAAGCGCAACTGTCGTCTGCTATTCACCTGCTATCGGTGAAAATACCGAGATTTGCAGGTCTACCGCAGTGTATACGGACGGAGTTTTTTCTATCAAAAGATTCCTTGACGGCTACGACCTGCTTTGCAGTCGATTCGTACTCACGGATGCCGCTGGAAATGCTTGTGAAGGAAAGCAGTACGTTGAAAACATTACTTTTTCAGAGAGAACCTTTGATTATCCCGTTGCGGAGACCAAAAAAGGTCTTCAGGTCTGGATGATCGACGATGCAATCGAGCTTGGAGTCAAGCACGTTGCAAACAACGCGAACCTCGGCAATTTCATTATGCCGAATTACGTTGAGGGCAATACCATAGAATTTAACTATGACGGCAAGACTTACTTCATCAACAAAGCTTCTACTCAAAGAATGGACGCTCGTTTAACCGAGTTTTATAATGCGGGAATGATCGTTACACTGATACTGCTCAACAGTAAGGATTGGGCGGGTATGAGCGTTGAGGATGATTTCTGGGAGGTTATTAAGCACCCTGCTTATGAAGGAAAGATCGGCGGTAAAGGACTGATTTCTCAGTTCAATATCGTTACCGATAAGGGTGTGGAGTATTACAAGGCTTTTGTGGCTTTCCTTACGGAAAGATATACTCGCGATGACGCTAAATATGGCAGAGCGGTTGGCTTTATCGTAGCAAACGAGGTAAACTCCGCGTCGGTATGGTGTAACTCCGGAATAATGAGCTGTGAGGAATTTACACGTCATTACTGCAAAGCGGTAAGACTTACCTATCAGGTTGCGGCAAGCTTTTATAAGAATATAAGAGTTTACGTTTCCTTGGATCATTTCTGGACAGCCGCGCACTCAAAAAATGACTACGGCGCAAAGTATATTCTTGAGAATATGAATAAAGAATATCTCGCAGAAGGACAGGTGCCGTGGAACGTTGCGCATCATCCTTATCCCGAAAGTCTTGCTTTCCCCGATTTCTGGAACGATAAGACCGCAACCGATGACGTTGATACCACCAAGCGTATCACCTTTAAGAATCTCGAGCTCCTCGCTCAGTTCCTTTATAGGGATGAAATGCTTTGCAACGGAGAAAGACGAAGAATAATCCTCTCGGAGCAGGGCTTCAATTCCCATTGGACTCCCGAAAGCGAGGTTCTTCAGGCGATGGCTTATGGCAGAGCATACAAAAAGATTATGCAGATACCCGAAATTGATAGCTTTATACTCCACGCTCACGGCGATAATATGCATGAGTTCAGCTTGAATCTTGGACTTTGGAGAAGATACCGTGACCGTCAGGAGCTGGAATCGCCCAAGCCTATATACTACGTATTTAAGGCAATCGATAAAAAGGATGAAAAGGGCGTCTACCATTGGGAAAGATATTGATTCTTTATTTTTGAGGTGAAAAATTATGCGTATTACAAAAATTACAGCGAATAAAGATAAGATTAAATTCGTTTTTGATGAAAAGCTTGACGTATGTGCAACGGTAGATTGTTATTCGCCTGCACTCGGAGACGAAAAAAAGGTTTTCAGCACGATTATCGAATGCAATAAGGATTCGATCGATCGTTACTGTGACGGGAACGATCTGCTTTTCTGCAGATTTTCGGTTATCAAAGACGGCAAGATATTAGAAGGAAAAAAATATGTCGAAGAGATCGAGGATTCGATTCGCGACTTTGATTATCCCGTTGTAGACACGAAGAAGGGCCTTCAGGTGACCAACGTTGCAGACGCTATGGAGCTCGGTGTGAAGCACGCAGCGCTGAACGTTAACGAGGGCGACTTCCTGCTCCTCCGTCCCGAAGAGGGAAACACCATTGAGTTTGAATATAACGGAAAAACCTATTACTTCAATAAGAGAATCGTTGAAAGAAACGATTCAAGAGTCAAGGAGCTTTCAGATTTCGGTGTTGTGATCACGTATATCCTGCTCAATTCGAAAAAATGGGGCGTTGAGGTCAGCGACGAGATGTGGGAGATCATCAAGCATCCCGGATATGACGGCAAGAAGGACGGCAACGGTCTGATCTCGGAATTCAACGTTGTGACAGAGCAGGGCGTTGCGTATTATTCAGCATTCATCGCTTTCCTCGCAGACAGATATACCCGTGAGGATCAGGCTTACGGAAGAGCTGTCGGTATGATCGTCGGAAATGAGGTCAACACAGGCTATACTTGGTGCAATTCCGGTCTTATGACCTGTGAGGAATATTGCAGACATTACACAAAGGCGCTCCGTCTTACATATCAAGCGGCTGCTGCATACTATAAAAACATCCGCATCTATATCTCTCTCGATCACTTCTGGACCGGCGCGAATTTCGGAGGAGATCCTATGAGATTCTATCCCTCCAAGTCCGTTCTTGAAAACGTCAATGCAGAGTGTCTCGCAGAAGGTCAGATCCCTTGGAACGTTGCTCACCATCCCTATCCCGAAAATCTTGCTTTCCCCGATTTCTGGAACGATAAGACCGCAACCGACGATCTTAATACTTATCGAATCACCTTCAAGAACCTCGAGATCCTTGCGCAGTTCCTCTACAAGGATGAATTCCTTTGCAACGGAGAGAGAAGAAGAATCATCCTTTCCGAGCAGGGCTTCAATTCCCATTGGACTGCCGAGAGTGAGATCGTGCAGGCAATGGCATACGGAAGAGCATATAAAAAGATCATGCAGATCCCCGAGGTCGACAGCTTCATCCTTCACGCACACAATGATAATAAGGGAGAGTTTGGTCTGAACCTTGGCTTGTGGCGCAGAAAGCGCGAATCGCAGGAATTGGACGCTCCCAAGCCTGTTTATTACGTCTTCAAGGCAATCGATAAGAAGGACGAAAAGGGCGTTTACCATTGGGAAAGATACTGATGGGAGAGCATATTTATGAAGATTACCGAAAATCCCGATAAAGAGCTTGTTGCCGTCATCAAAGAGGGGCTGAAGCGCCGCGGTGGATATTGCCCCTGCAGACGCGAAAACAAGGAAGAATACAAGTGTATGTGCGAGGAATTCAAGGCGCAGATCAAGGATCCCGATTTTGAAGGATATTGCCACTGTATGCTGTATTACAAGAGTAAGTGAGGAAAAAGCTATGATCATCGAAATTACGAAAGAAAACTATGAGGCTGAGGTCGTAAACTCCGACAAACCCGTACTCATCGACTTTTGGGCAGAATGGTGCGGCCCTTGCCGTATGCTCGCGCCCACGATTGACGCGTTCGCAGAGGAGAGAAACGATATTAAGGTCGGTAAGATCAACGTGGATAATGAAGAGGCGCTTTGCGTCAAATTCGGAATCGATAGCATCCCTACGCTGATCATCCTCAAGAAGGGTGAGATAGCCGGTAAACAGATCGGCTATAATTCAAGAGCGATCGTCGAGAGTTTTATCGATAAAAGTATCTGATGCTACATAAAAAAGACTGCTTTCACGTCACGCTAACGGTTGATGTGGAATCAGTCTTTTTGTAATTTTTTAGAGAAGACTGCAAATGAAAATATCAAAGAATGAGCAATATTTAAGATCTATAATCTATAATATTGTGCTAATATTTCGGAATAATCATAAGATTGTCTATGGAATCGGCAAAATATTGTGCTATAATAAAGTTGTCGACGAAACGACAAAGCTTTTTTAAAGAGGTGACGTTATGGATAAAAAATTATGTGATATTTTGAACGGAAGGGAAGCAAATTATCTGCTCCCGTTCTATTGGCAAAGAGGTGATCACACCGATACCATTCCACAAGAAATGCAGATGATATACGATAGCGGATGCCGCGCCGTCTGCGTGGAATCCCGTCCTCACCCCGATTTTGCGGGAGAAGGATGGTGGAGAGATATGGATATCATACTCGCAGAGGCAAAAAAACGAGATATGCAGGTCTGGCTGCTTGACGACGATAAGTTCCCGACCGGACACGCAACCGGCCTTTTGGCAAAAAAATACCCCCACCTGCGCCAATGGAATCTTATGGAGACCCACGTTGACGTGGCAGGGCCGATGAAGGGCGGCTCTGTGATTTTCGCCAAAGAGAGCCCCGACAGAGTCTTCCTCGGCGCGTATGCCTATAAGCGTTATGCCGACAAGGATGAAACCTGCGAATATGAGGGCATCTGCCTCAATGAATTCGTAGACCGCGAAAACGGATTCATCGATTGGGACGTGCCTGAGGGTGTCTGGCGTATATTCTGCTACTATAAGGCGAGAGTCGGTATGCATCCTATGGCGGGCGGTTACATTGATATGATAAACCCCGAATCGGTTCGTGTACTTATCGAGGCAGTTTACGAGCCCCACTATGAGCACTATAAGGAATATTTCGGCAACACCTTCGTCGGATTTTTCTCCGATGAGCCTTGCTTCGGAAATCAGCTTTACAAGACCACCAAAAGACTTGGTGCTACATTTCAATACACCGTTGGCAAAGACGGTCTGGCGCTCCCCTGGAACGGGAACGTAGAGAAAATAATGACCGAAAAGCTTGGCTACTCGCCTATTCCTTATCTCAATCTCCTCTGGTACGAGGATGATGCCAACGGTGACAGGCAGAGCGAGTTGAGATATGCCTATATGGACACGATCACCAATCTTTACAGCGAGTGCTTCACAAAGCAGCTTGCCGATTGGGCGCATGAGCACGGAGTTATGTATATCGGTCATATAATCGAGGATATGAACTGCCGTCTTGGCCCGGGCGCGGGTCACTATTTCCGCGCGCTCAAATGGCAGGATATGAGCGGAATGGATATCGTATTGCATCAGGTCATTCCCGGAATGAGTAAATATACACATTCCGCTTCGGTAGGCTTCGGCAGATGCTCAGGTGACTTCTATCACAACGTTTTGGGAAAGCTTTGCGCTTCTCTGGCACACCTTAATCCCGATATGCAGGGAAGAGCGATGTGCGAGGTCTTTGGCGCATTCGGCTACGGTGAGGACTCAAGCTTCTTGAAATTCCTGATGGACTTTTTGCTCGTTCGCGGCATGAACCATTTCGTTCCTCACGCCTTTTCTTCAAGATATCCCGACACAGATTGTCCTCCCCACTTTGGCGTAAAGGGAAGAGACCCAAGCTTCGAAGCCTTCACCGCGCTGATGAAATATACCAACAAGGTCTCCCACCTCCTTCTTGGAGCCACCCATAAGGCAAACGCCGCGCTCCTTTACTTTATGGACTCCGATTGGGCAAGCAGATTCGGTAATGCTATGCTTGACGAGACGGTAGCCGAGAAGCTTTACGACGCGCACATCGACTACGATATCGTGCCTCACGACATTCTGCAAGGTGCAAGTGTTGAAAGTGGAAAGCTGCATATTTCCGACGAGTATTTTGATTGCCTGATCGTGCCCTATGCCGACCATATTGCCAAGGTTGAGCTTGATACGCTGAAATCTCTTAAGGAACAAGGACTTCCCGTGTACTTTATAAACGAGATGCCCGAAAATGCAGATTTTGTAGGCGAAGTGGTCGCACTTGACGACCTTGTTTCCAAGATGCAAGCGAACGGTATGACCGACGTAATTGTCGAGGACGGCTACGAAACCCTTCGCATCTATCATTGCGTGCGCGACGGCAAGGATATCTTTATGTTTGCCAACGAGGACGTTTCAAAAACCGTCGATACCGTGGTGACTCTGCCTTGCAGCGGAGATTATGCACGCCTTGATATACTCAACGATAAATATACAAGCGGAACCGTAATTGACGGCAAGCTCTCTCTCGTTCTCGCGCCCAATCAATCAAATATCGTTGTATTCGGTGACAAAGCAGGCTTCGAGGACGAATATGAGATAGACAAAACCGTTACCGTCTCTCCCAAGTTCACTCTTGAGCTTGCGGACAACACCAATATGTCCTGCTTTGTAAAAATCGGTGAATATGACGAATTCTTCAACGTGACAAACGCCAAGCATTACCCAAGATTCGCAGGCAAGATGCGATATACCTTCGATCTCGATGTCGATGTCACCGCAAAACGCGTCTTCATCGATCTCGGTACGGTCGGACAGAACGCTACGCTTAAGGTCAACGGAACCGATTGCGGTATTCGTATCACGAAACCCTATGCCTTTGAGATCACAAACGCGGTAAAGGATGGCAAAAACACATTTGAGGTAATTGTCAGTAATACTCTTGTGAGAGACAATCCCGACAGGTTCTCACAGTTTCTTCTCCTTGCTCCCTCGGGCCTGCTGGGGGATATCACCCTTAAATACTGTTAAACTTTAGGAGACGGCACTAATGGATACAAAACTGCGTGATATACTGAACGGCAAGGGCGAAAACTATTTGCAGCCCTTTTATTGGCAGCACGGAGATCATACCGAAAAGATCCCCGAGCAGATACAAACCATCTACGATAGCGGATGCCGCGCTTTCTGCGTTGAATCCCGTCCTCACCCTGATTTTGCGGGCGATGGATGGTGGAGAGATATGGATATAATCCTTGCAGAAGCAAAAAAACGCGATATGAATGTCTGGTTGCTTGATGACGACAAGTTCCCAACGGGACACGCCGCGGGGCTTGTAGCGAAGAAATATCCCGACCTCAGGCAATGGAACGTGGCAGAGAGACACATCGATGTATGCGGACCTATGAAGGACGGCTCAGTGCTTGCTTCCGCAACCGGACACGAGCATATTCTCCTCGGCGCATTCGCATACCGCCGCCACGCTGATCACGATGAAATATGCGATATTGAAGCAATAGACCTTACCCAAAATGTAAAGAACGGTTATCTCTATTGGGACGTTCCAGAAGGACTTTGGCGTATATTCTTTTATTATAAAACCCGCCAGGCAATTATGAAGGATTATATCGATATGACTCGTGAGGAGTCAGTCCGTGTTCTGATCGAGGCAGTCTATGAGACTCACTACGAACATTACAAAGAATATTTCGGTAATACCTTCGTCGGTTTCTTCTCCGACGAGCCATGCTTTGGTAACGAATTCAGATACGGAATTCCTAAGCTCGGCTTCGTAGGAAAGAGCGGGTACAGATTGCCCTGGAATGACGATCTTGTGGCAATTATGAAAAATAAATTGGGTTACGATCCGATCCCACATTTGAATCTGCTCTGGTATGAGGACGGACAAAACGGTGACTTCCAAAGCGAATTCAGATACACCTATATGAACGCCATTACCGATATGTACAGTAGATGCTTTAATAAGCAGCTTGGAGATTGGTGCCGCGCACACGGCGTGATGTATATGGGTCACGTTATAGAGGAGGCTTCTACTGCCGCGGGTGCAGGTCACTTCTTCAAGGCGACAAGATGGCAGGATATGAGCGGAATCGATATCGTGCTTCACTCGGTATTGCCCGGGATGGATGCTATCAAGCATTCAAGCAGCGGAAGCTCCGGTGTTATCACATCCGACTTTTCTCATTACGCTCTTGCCAAGCTAGGTGCATCAATGGCACACATCGAGCCCCGTATGAAGGGCAGAGCGATGTGCGAGGTCTTTGGCGCGTACGGTTGGGCAGAGGATACATCCGTGATGAAATACCTGATCGACCATCTGTTGGTCAGAGGTATCAACCACTTTGTACCTCACGCTTTTGATTCAAAATTCCCCGATCCCGACTGTCCTCCTCACTTCGGGATTGAGGGAAAGGACCCCGGCTTTGACGGATTTACCGCGCTGATGCACTATACGAACAAAGCAGCCCATCTGCTTTACGGAACCAAGCATATCGCCAAAATAGCCGTAATGTACACCTATGAGAACGAATGGGCAAGCCGTTTCGACAATGCAATGCGGATTCAGGAGTCGCTAATCGGTCTTTACGATGCTCATCTCGATTTCGATATCGTTCCACATGATTATCTTGGCGCTGACAAAATCAATGATGGTAAGCTCTGTCTTGGCGACGAGCAGTTTGAGTGTCTTGTTATTCCTTATGCCGACCATATTTCAACCGAAGTTGCAAAAACACTTGACGAAATGAAAGTAAAGGGCTTGAAGCTTGTTTTTGTCAACGATCTTCCCGACAACTATAAAACTGATGATGAGGTTATCGCACTTGACTCTCTTGCCAATGAATTGACCGTAAGAGGTCTCGGCGATGTGATATTCGCGGACGGATATTCCAAGGTGCGCGTTTACCATTGTCAGCGAGACGGCAAGGATATCTTTATGTTTGCAAACGAGGAGAGAAAGGCTATCGATACCACGGTTACTCTGCCTTGCAATGGCGAATTTGCCCGTGTTGACCTTGCCAATGAAGAAATATTCAAGGATCATACTAAAAATGGGGAAGTACACATCGCTCTTGAGCCTTCGCAATCGCTTATCTTGATGTTCGGCAATTGCTCCGATCTTGAGAATGCTCCCACACTGTCCCGAACTGTCATATTGGCACCTGAATTTTATCTTGAGCTTGCCGATTGCGAGAATATGGATCAATTTGAGCCTGTCGGAAGCTTCAGTAGCTTTTTCAACGTCACAAGCCCCGACTTCAAGCCCGATTTTTGCGGTAAGATGCGATACAAGTTTAATATCGACGTCGAAAAGAACAGTAAACGCATTCTTCTTGACCTCGGCAGAGTCGGACAAAGCGCGCGCCTTTCCGTCAACGGTGTCGATCTCGGTGTCAGATTCTCCGCGCCTTATTCCTTCGATATCACCGATGCAATTAAAGACGGTACAAATGAGATCTGTGTCACCGTGGGTAATACACTGACGCAAAAGATAAGAGACCGCTTCTCTTTCAATATGCTGATCGCTCCCTCCGGACTTTTAGGCGATATCACGATTAAATATTACAATTAAGCAAAAGCAGCCGCCCGATGAATCGGGCGGCTGCCGTATACTATTTAAATAACCAATTGTAGCAATCAATGATCTCGGGAGTGCCTGTTTTGAACCACGAGCCCCCGTCGTCGGATAAGGGCTTGCCCGAAAAACCTTCTATCATCCACTTTGCAGGTACCCAAGTGGTCTCCATCACGCCTAAAACGTTGCCCTTATCGTTGGCAAGCACCTCGTCAAGGAAGAGCTTTGCATTTTCCTTAACGTTAAACGTGCAAAGATAGACCTTCAAGCCCGCCTCCGCGAAAATCGCCGCGGAAGGGATGTGATGCCAATTATGATAGTGCCAATCGCAGATGATGATGTCCTTGTCGATCTTGTGCAGAGCGGTATGCGTACCGTTCTGACTTGCATCCCAAGGGCCGTAGCCGATGGCATAGCTGTCAAGGAGACGGTCACCCCACATATACGTAGTGACACCTTTTTCTCGCAGATATCCAGCAAGCTTGTTGACCCATTCCGCAAAAATATCACCCTTATCCTTGCCCTTACAGCGGTCGCAATCGCCAATCAAAAAGACCTCATCCATACCGATATGTAAGCCGTCTGCTTCAAATGCATCCACGACCTCGTCCATCAGATCGCATACGAATTCGAAAATTTCGGGGTGATTCGGGCAGATACTGCGGCTGTATTCAACCTTTTCGAGCTCGGGAGTCTCATCAAATTCGGGATGGGAACGCAGAAGCGCATCGGGGTATTCTTCGCCCTGTACGTTCTGATGACCAAGAAGGTTCATCTTCGGCACAAGCTTGATGTGATGCTTGCGACAGGTGGCAAGGATCTTTTTCACGTCTGAAACGCTCAAAGGATATTCGCCGCGACACTCGGGATGGCTCTGAAACTCGAATTCATAGCGCACGATCAGAAAAAGCGTGTCGATACCGTCCTTTGCAAGACGGTTCTCGATCATCAGGCAAAAATCGTCAACCTCGTCGGGATGGGGAGCAAAAACGCAAAACGCGGAAGATTTCCAAGGATAATTTTTCATACCGTTACCTCACTGTATCCATTTTTAGCGTTTTATCAAATAAAACGCTATTGACTACAAGAAATATTATACCATAGATAGAAAATCGTGTCAATGAAAATATTAAAAAAGGGAATATTTTATAATTAATAAAATCAAAACTTGACAATTACGGCATTTTGTTTTATAATAATATTAACAAACGTTAACATTATGAATTAACGTTGCCATTTCGTAGGAGGTCATTATATGAGTTGGGATTTCACAATGGCGAATTATGATGCCGTTTGGGCATTTATGGTACAGCTCGGACTGCTTTTGCTGTTTCTTATGTTCGGTAATATTCTTCGCCGCAAGATTCCGCTGTTCAGAAGCTGTCTGATTCCGTCTGCGCTGTTGGGAGGCGGTGTATTGCTGATAGTTGATGTCATATGTAAGCAATTTGGATTTACACTTGTTGATAATCGACTGATGCAGGTTATTACGTATCATTGTCTTGCCATCGGCTTCGCCTCGATGACGCTGAAAACAGAAAAGAGCACGCACAAAACAAATCGCGCGCAGGTTGTTGAATTCGGCGCTCTGCAGGGAGGCTCGTATATGCTGCAGGCATTCGTCGGCCTCGGTATTACCTTGATCCTGTTTTTGATTACAAGGTACGGCGAAAACGTCATCTCCTATATCAGCGGCTTAATTCTCCCCCTCGCATACGGTCAGGGTCCCGGTAATGCGCTCAGCTGGGATATCAACTTTACGAATACACCCGCTACACAGTTCGCAGGAAACGGAAGCTTTGGACTCTCTCTTGCCTCGATCGGTTTTGTGGTCGCATCTGTTTTTGGAGTATTGTATATCAATATTCACAAAAAAAGAGGCAATCTTTACGTCCGTAAATCAGACACAACAAATGAAGTCAAAGCCGACGATGATCCTGCCAACGAAGAAATTCCCGATAACGAGTCTGTAGATAAATTTACCATGCAGGTTGGCTTTGTTGCCCTTGCATACGCGCTTTCCTTTGGCTTTATGTTCCTTTTAGGCAAGCTTTCTGCCTTCACAAACAGCATCGCGTGGGGCTTCAATTTCCTTTGGGCTTCGCTTGCTGCTATGTTAATAAAATTCGTGGTAAAACGTCTGCGTAAGCGCAAGCTGATGTCCCGCGAATACATAAACAATTACCAAATGGACCGAATCTCGGGATTCTCCTTCGACCTGATGATCGTTGCAGGCGTGGCGGCAATCGAGATCAATGATATTAAAAGATACATCCTTCCCATCATTATTCTCAGCATTGTCGGTACGATCGTTACCTACATTTACATTCGATTGGTTGCGAAGGAGTGCTTCAAAGGCTTTGAGCACGAGTTCTTCTTGATGAGCTTCGGTACGATGACTGGTACTGCTTCAAACGGTATGATCCTTATGAAGGAGATCGACCCCGGCTTGAAGACGCCTACGTCCAGCCTCTATATCCTGTCCAATTTTCCTGCTATGGTAATGATCGCGCCGCTGTTATTCTTACTTTCCTTCGCAGGAAGCTCACTCACAAATGCGATCATTGCTTGCGCGATATTCTTCGTGCTTTGGTGTGCCTACACCGTATATCTGTTCCGCAGAAGGATTTTCAAAAAACGGTATAAAAACAAGCCCGAAATCGTTTGGACTGATGAGAATACGTAAACGTGAAAGAAAAGACAGAGATTTTTCAATCGCTGTCTTTCAGCTTGTCGAGAAAATCTCGACAAGCTGGCAGAGGTCGAAAAAGGTAGGTATATTTTGCAATTTTTAAATTGCTCTCGCTCTTTTCTTTATCTTCTTGCGGTATAACAGCTTTTTCGACAGTCTGAAAGACAGAGATTTTTCAATCTCTGTCTTTTTGTTTATAATAACGTATCAGGTGTTTTTCATTACGATAGAGCCAACGCATTCGCTGACGTGCTCGCAAGCATCCGCGCAAGCTTCAAGGCAATCGTAGATTTGATGCCAAGAAAGAGTTTTGAGAGCATCGGTGGAGTTCTTCGTAAGCTCGTGCATCGTGGAAAGATAAAGCTTATCGCATTCCTCCTCAACGTCGTTGACGGCAACGATGAGAGAGTGGAGCTTCTTGGACTTTTTGAAGTTTTCAAAATCAGCCATAATCTCGCAAAGCAGATCGCACGCTTTTACAAGATGAGTTGCATATTCGATTGCCGCAGGCTCAATCGCCTTGATATTGTAGATGTAGAGCTTCTGCAATACCTCCTCGAGAAGGTCAAGCACGGTATCGAGCTGTTGGCTCAGCATATCGAGATCCTCACGGTCAACGGGTGTAACAAATGCCTTTGCGAGCATCGCGTTCATTTCGTGCTTCTTCATATCCGCGCTGTGCTCAAACACGTGCATTTCTTTTACAAGGGTTTCGATGTTGTTAATATCATAGTTTTCGAGGCACTCAACCAGGTAAGCAGCCGCCTTCTTTGCAAGAGCAGAACACTCAGAGAAGTTTTCAAAATATAATTTATCGCCTTTAGCCATTTTATGTATTTCCTTTCATTTAAATAAAGATAAATAAGAACAATTTCGTAACCAAGAAAGAAAGCAAACCGCATCCGGGGAAGGTAAGGATCCAGGTCATAACCATTTCCTTTACTACGCCGAAATTAATAGCGGATATTCTTTTTACCGCGCCTACACCCATAATAGAGGTTGTCTTTACGTGGGTTGTAGAAACGGGAAGGCCGAACACAGAGCAGAACACAAGGGAAATTGAAGAAGCAATATCTGCCGAAAATCCTTGATATTTTTCAAGCTTAACCATATCCATACCAACGGATTTGATAATCTTTTTACCGCCGATTGCCGTACCTGCCGCCATAACGAGAGAGCAGACAACCATCAGCCAAGTGGGGATCGCAAAGGTCGCGGCAGCGGCGCCCGTGCTCTGCAGCGTAAATACGCAAAGGAGGATGATACCCATAAACTTCTGACCGTCCTGCGCACCGTGCATGAATGCCATTGCGGCAGCACCAACGATCTGTGCGCCCTTGAAGAAGGGTTCGGTTTTGGGTCTGTTCATCTTGTAACAGATCATTGTAACAAGCTTACCGATAAGCCATGCAAAGCCAAAGCCGAGCACAACCGAGATCACGATACCGATCAGTACCTTGCTCCACTCGCTCCACACGATCGCGTCAAGACCGGTAAGTGCCATCGCACCGCCCGTAAGACCCGCAATCAGCGCGTGGCTTTCACTTGTGGGAATACCGAACAACCAAGCAAGCGTTGCCCAAATAACGATAGCAAGCATCGCCGCACACAATACGATGATAATGGTCTCACCCGAATTGTCGCCGAAATGAACCATACTCGTAATGGTAACTGCAACCTTGTTACTTATCTGTGTCATTACGAATACACCAAGGAAATTGAATACCGCCGCCATCAGTATTGCCGCCTTCGGTGGCATACATCTCGTTACGACACAGGTTGCGATAGCGTTCGGCGCATCTGTCCAACCGTTAACGAGGATGACGCCGAGCGTCAGCGTAACTGCGACAAACAACAGCGGATTTGCCGTCATCTGACTCCAAAACTCTAAAAACTCCATAGATTACCTTTCCTTAAAATTATTTCAAGCGATAAACGCTTGATTTTCATACCATTATCCATTGTAACACAAAAATATGAATAAATCTATATATTTACCTTTATTAGCATCAAAAATTGCAAAATATTGGGGCATAGGATAAATACCATCCTCCTCTCGATTTGGGCAAATTGTACAAATGTTGACCGAATAAATTTGAAATATCGTAATAACTTTCAATTTATTTTTTGCTGAAAATATGGTAAAATATATAGTTGGTAGAAAAAAGTATTATTTTGAAAAAATATAAGGAGAAGGTATGGTAAGAGAAGATTTAAGAAACGTGGCGATCATTGCCCACGTAGACCACGGAAAAACGACCCTTGTTGACGGACTTTTGAAGCAGGGCGGCATTTACAGAGATAATCAGGAAACCGTTACCAGAGTAATGGACTCTGACGACATTGAGAAGGAAAGAGGAATTACCATACTTGCAAAGAATACTGCCGTTCACTATAAGGACGTAAAGATCAACATCGTCGACACCCCCGGTCACGCAGACTTCGGCGGCGAGGTAGAGCGTGTGTTGAAGATGGTAAACGGTGTAATCCTGCTTGTTGACGCGGCAGAAGGCCCTATGCCTCAGACAAGATTCGTTCTCAAGAGAGCGCTTGAGCTGAACCATAAGGTAATCGTGTGCATCAACAAGATCGACAAGCCCGATGCACGTCTTGGTGAGGTAGAGGATGAGATCCTTGAGCTTCTCATTGACCTCGGTGCAAACGACGATCAGCTTGATTCCCCCATGCTTTATTGCTCGGGCCGTTCGGGTACGGCAACAACCGATCCCGACGTAGAGGGTGAGGACCTTACGCCTCTGTTTGATACGATCCTTGATTATATTCCCGCTCCCGAGGGTGAGCCCGACGGAGATCTTCAGGTTCTTGTATCTTCCGTTGACTATAACGAATACGTTGGCCGTATCGGTATCGGAAGAATCGAGCGCGGCTCGATCAAGGTGAATCAGGAGGTGCTTGTCTGCAACTACCATAAGCCCGACGAAAAGCCGAGAAAAACAAAGGTAGTAGCACTCTTCCAGATCGACGGACTGAACAGAGTGCAGGTAGAAACCGCGCAGATCGGTGATATCATTTGCTTCTCGGGTATCGGAGACGTTTCCATCGGTGATACACTTACTTCAATCAACAATCCCGAGCCCCTTGAGTTTGTAAAGGTAAGCGAGCCCACGGTTGAAATGACCTTCTCGGTCAACACAAGCCCCCTTGCAGGAAAGGAAGGCAAATTCGTCACCTCCCGTCAGCTTCGTGAAAGACTTTACAGAGAGCTGCTCCGTGACGTTTCTCTCCGCGTTCGCGACGGTGAGACCACGGACGAATTTATCGTGTCGGGAAGAGGAGAGATGCATCTTTCCATCCTCATCGAAAATATGCGCCGTGAGGGCTACGAGCTGACCTGCTCGAACCCCAAGGTCATTCTGAAGGAGATCGACGGTGTTCAGTGCGAGCCTATGGAGCACGTTACGCTTGACGTTCCCAACGAATACGTTGGCGCGGTTATCGAAAAGCTCGGACAAAGAAAGGGTGACTTGATCGAAATGAACCCTGTCGGAAGCCGTATGAGAATCGAATACAGCATTCCTTCCAGATGTCTTTTCGGTTACAGATCCGAATTCCTTTCCGCAACACACGGCGAGGGTGTGCTCAACACTCTTTTTGACGGCTATCAGCCTCACCGCGGCGGTGTTATTATGAGATTCACAGGCGCACTTGTTGCGTCCGAGGCAGGTGTCACTACAAGATACGGTCTCTTCAACTCTCAGGACAGAGGACAGCTCTTTGTCGGTCCTCAGACAGAGGTATATGAAGGTATGATCGTCGGTGAAAACCCCAAGAACGACGATATTTCCATCAATCCCTGTAAGGAAAAGCATCTTACCGCGATCAGAAGCGCAGGTGCCGACGAGAAGCTCCTTCTCACCCCTCCCAAGATCTTCAGCCTTGAGGAAGCAATCGAATTCATACAGGATGACGAGCTGATCGAGGTCACACCTAAGTCTATCAGACTCCGCAAAAAGATTCTTGATACAAGCATCCGTATGCGTGAAATGGTAAAAGCAAGAAGAGCAGCAGAGAATAACTGATAAATTAAAATATCCCCCAAGACGAATTCGTCTTGGGGGATATTTTTTTATGCTTGGAATCTATCAGGATGCACTCTTTGCAACGTTGGTAAATTCACCCATGGAAACGTACTTGTCACCGCAATCCTCGGAAATATCGGAAATTTCGAGAGCGAGCTTAACTGTGATCTGCTCGTTTGATGCGAAATAAGAGGAAAGATCAATGGTCAGATCGTATCTTGCTCCGTATTTTTCTTCAATACCGCGCTTAGCCATTTCGGGATTCAAGTCGCTTTGATTTGTTTTGAAGGTTGCTCCCGTAGTGGTCCATCCGCTTGTCAACTCGTTACCGTTAGCATCAAAGACCTTGAATACAATGTCCGCGATGCCACCGTTAACGCCTGCCCAACCGCTCATATAAAGCTTGCCGTCAGCGTCTGCCTTAAAGGACTTCACGTTGCCGCCTACCTCAAACGCTTTCGAATCAAAGGTGCGGTAATTATATTTGGTTTCAAAAACAAGAGGAGCAACGCTCTGGTCTGCTATCTTGCCAAAGAAGAAGACGTAGGAGGGAATGGACGTTTCAAATACAGCCTCTCCGCACTGACATACGCTTTGAATGTGAGCCTCATCGGTAGCGTCATCACCGTCATCGACGAAAACGTAACCAACAGCGCTCTGATGTGTGCAAGCCTCTTCAAGTGCTTTTTCTCCTGCAACAGCCGCTTCATCGGATTCGTAAACACGAACGTTCTTGATGTAGGCGATAAGACAAAGCTTGTCGGTCTCGGTTGCGGGAACAGCCGCAAAGATCACGTTAACGGTCTCGCCAACGTAGTCGGTCAGATGAGCCGCAATACCGGAGGGAACGTTTTCAGAGCCTTGATAAATCGAGTTTGCTTGATATTGCAGGTAATTATAACCGAACATGTTGTTCGCAACCGCAATGATGCCGTTGCCCGCGTCAACAGTAGCGAAGGTTTCTCTGCCAAAGAGAACGCATTCGTTCCAAGTCTTTCCGTCGTCCGCAGACCACATATACTTCTCAACACCCTTGTCGATAACGGTCCAGCCTGCAATTGCAAGATAAGCATTATCTGCAGTAGGTCCGTCGAACGTGAGAATATCGATACCCTTTTCGGAGGTACCGCCACGCTGATCGTGTGCGCCGCTTCCGTCGCCCGTACCGTTGATGAAGTCAATAGCGGAGCGATAGGTAAGATCGGACTCTGTCCAGCCGGATGCGGGATCGATAAAGGTCTCGGGATTGGGAGATTCTGTTTCATCCTCGCCGTCGGTTATAAAGCTGCCCGTTGCAAGGTTCAGAGTTGCTTTTTCAGTACCAAATTCGCAATAAACTGCAGTACCCTTATTGCCGTTCAGCCTGCAAATATCGTCAAGATTATCGGAGATTCCGAAATAAGCGAGATCAACGCAGCTTTCCGTCGACATCACGCAGTTGAAGATATCAAGGCGCGCATATTTCGCAATAAACTTTCCGTTTGCGTTTGCGGAGAACGTAGGCAGACCCTGCTTGGACATATCAGCCACGAGAATATGCCATTCGCCATCCTGAATGAGGGCAGGGAGATAGAAGTTATCAGCCGCAGCAGCACCGCCGTTGACCGTGCTTGTAAAGATCTGGAATTGGATCTTTTCGGAAACCGTCGTGGGAACTCTGTACTTAATAACGAGATACTGACCCGTAACGGTCTCCTCAGCCGCAGAGTAAGCGTTGAAGAAACCCTCGGGGTTGCTGTTGTTTCCGTAGAAGCTTGTGTAAGACTTATCAGCAGAAATAACTGCCTGGCCAATACCTGTGTTTGAGGCAGCCGCAGTAGCGAGCTCCTCGGGATTAATGTAAACGTTGAGCGGATCGGTGTTTTCATCAACCTCGATCTTGGGCCAACCCTTGAAGTCTTCCTCGGCAACGACCTTAAAGGTTCTGCTCTCAGCGTTATCCATATTAACGGTGAAGGCATAGGAGTAAGTGCCGTCTCCGTCGTAATAAACGTTATAGCCGTCGTAATAATGCTTGTAATCAAGCTTGTCGGGAGTGTTGATAGAGGAAACTACGTACTCAACCCATTTTCCGTCAACCTTTTCGTAGATCTTGGGAGCCGTCAGCTTTTCGAAGCCGTAAACGCGAACAGCAACGTTGTTCGATGCGCCGGAGAGCGTGAATTCCGCGCTCTTGCCGTTGGTGGACTTGATTCTGGGAAGGAAGGGACTATCGAGCTTTTCGCCGTCTGTAACCTCAACCTTTAAAGGATCGAGACAGGTGTTCTCTCTGATGAGTTGCATATTCTTGTCATCGGTGGAATTGTACCAGCCCCAAGGAGAAATGATCATATTGATCTTCATCGTATCTCCTGCCTTCAAGGTAACCTCTTCAAGGTCAAGAGAGAGGCTGTAAACGTAATTTGCGCCAACGATAACAAAGCCTTCGTTACATTCCTTGCCACCGATGGTGAATTCGGAATCATAGATCACGAAACCGAGGTTTACGTTATTTGTTGCCCAGTTTGCACTGCTGGAATAGAGATCGTAAAGAGAAACGTAGGGAGACTTGTCGCCAAGCTTTAATATTTCGGGAGTATCGGTTCCGTTTGTAGCCTTGTGAACCACCTGATTGCTTTCATCAATGTAGCCCATTTTACGGTAATGTCCCGCATAACCCTCGAAGGAGTAGAAGGAGAAGTCATTCTTGAAGTCTGCGATCGTGATGTCCTCAAGAACCTCGTATTCGATCTCGTAATAAGCGCGGAGCTCATCGGTCTGCGCATATTCAAGATGTGTATAGGAGACTTTAATGCGTCCGTCATCGGAAACGTAATCCATAGTAGCTTCCGCATAAACGGGTCCGGAGGAATCAATGTCATTATTTATGTTTTCAGTAGCGCTGTAGTTGCCGTCAGCATCGGTGTACTGCAGGAAATACTGATATCCGCCGTGCGTATGCTGAGGCTGATTGCTGTATGCGCTTCCTTCAAGCTCATACCAATAGGGCATGGACATCGAGCGGAAGTCGGGAAGTGTCCAAAGGTCACGCGCACCGTACCAGGGAGAGATACAGCTTGTTTCGGTTGTACCGATAGAGAGATGATAATAGGGCCAGAAATACTGAATGGAGGACAGCTGCTTCAGCGGGAATGCGCCCCAATTCATATAGAGATTCAAAACCTTAACCGTAGTTTTTTCGCCTGCGGAAACAACAAGAGGGAAGTAGGTCTCACTGTAGGTGTGGTCACCTGCGTTGAATACGGGCTCTTCATCCTCGCCTCCGAAGTTCTTGTAGATCATAACGGGAACAGGGAGCAGAAGGTCGTTTTCTCCAAGAAGAGCGGCACCTTCACCGCATCCGCCTGAATAATAGGTGTAAACGTAGATCTTTCTGTCGGTGTCGCCACCTTCAACGATAACGTCACTTTCAAAATGACGGTTCCAATAAGTGAAGAAGGGCTCGTTGAAGCCTGTACCGCCAATGCTGAACTTATAAGCACCGCGCAGAGCATCGTATCCGAGATAGCTGTCACCGGAGACGGTCTGCAGGGGATTTCTCTCGTTCTCAGCCTCGACCAAGAATGCGTCAAAGGTGTGATTCTCATCGGTGTAAATACGCTGACCCATATAGAAGTCATTATTCGTGTACGTAACCTTTGCATTGGGAGGAATCATCTTGCCGTCCTTGGGTGCGGAGGTCTGTGTAATTACGTAGCTACCATCCTCAAGTGTTATGGTCAGCTTGCCGCTGTTTTCATGCTGAAGCAGGATGTATCCGAAGATACCCGCATCCTTAATGTCAAAGCCTACGTACTCGGCAGTATTCCAATCCACGCCGTCGATCGTCTCGTGGAGACCCTTTGCGTCCTTAACGACCAGCTTGTCGACGGTATCAGCCGCGATCTTTGTGACCAAGCCGAACGCCTCAATGCCCTCTGTAACTTCCTTGGCTACAAAATGGAGCACCTGGTTCATCTTATCGGAATATGTGTGCAGGTTTCTGTCAACAACAATGTTGGGGGCGTCGGTAGATATCTTGACTGCCTTGATATCCTTCAATTCAATGGACTCACCCGTCTTACCAACGTCAAAACGCAGGGAAGTGACCACTCCCGTGTAATCCGGAACTCCGGAGAGCACGACCGTGTAGGTATGCCATTCGCCGTCTGCTTCAAGGCTGAAGCTTACTCTCTGGTCAGCGCTGTGACCCGTACGACTGCCCGCGATGAAATAAAGCTCACCGTTTGTGGACTTGGTCGTCTTCATCGTGAACTGAATCGCGTTGTAGGTTGCGGTATCGAAGCAATACTTATCGTTGGATTTTGAGTTAGCTGTGTAAACGTAGGGGTCAGAGCCATCTACGGTATACGTGATCACATCGTCTTTGATCTTGAAAGCGGATACGTCGTGCTTTCCTGTGACAGCACGTGCGGCGAATGCCTTTTCCTCTGTGATCTCGGCACCGCCCATAAAGTTCTGCTCAAGAAGATGAACGTCGTAATAGTAATATCCCAATTTGTAGATATTCGCCCTCGCGGAAGCGGTGGATTGGGATGCGTAATACGTCTTACCGCTCGTCATCTTAACGAAAACGTCCATAGTATTTTCTATATAAGAGTTACCGTCTTTATTTTTGATCGAGCTTACGACCTGATCAACAGCAGAGGTGAGAGGGTACTCAAGTGTCATATTCTGATTCACTACAGTATATTTTTTTCTTGCAGCATCATAATATGCCTGAACACCGTCGGCAAGCTTGTTTGCCGCCATAATTGTGTCTGCATAATCGCCTTCGATCACGATCTCAGGCACAGTTTCGCTTTCCGTAACAGATTCACTTTCGGATTCGGATCCTGCCGCCTCCGTTGTGCTCTCCGTAGTCTGCTCGGAAGCAGACGTGTCAGAGGTCTCGTCATTTTGATTAGCGGGTGTACATGCTACCAATGTACCGCCCAGCATAACAAATGCGAGAAACGCGGAAATGAAAGAGAGTTTTGATTTTTTCATAACTTTGTTCCTTTCTTGGGTGTGGCTTGTGTGTTTTATAATACGACACACACATTTATTATACCACGACTTGTATAATTTTGTCAACCTATAATTTATAATAAAAATTTAATTACGACAATGCCGCAATTAATTTTCATTGGATTAAGAAAACTCCGCTCTGAGCGTGATTACACTCAAAGCGGAGTGAATATTGTGGATTGAAGCTGCTATACAGCTTATTTAACCTGTTACAGCCTCGGTTTCCTGTTCTGTTACTTGCTCCGATCCGGCTTCCTCGGAAGTGGCTTCGGAGTTAGTTTCGGTTTCTGCTTCTGTCTCTTCAGAAGAGCCGTCTGCAGTACCTTCGCTTTCCGTATCGGAGCCAACCTCCTCGGATTCCTCCTCGACAACGACCTCAAAGCCGTTAAATCCGTACGTTGTCATGATCTCGGGATAATTCTTGTAAGCATAGTTCATATCAAAGGGAATATCGGGGATCGCTTCGATCGAACCGCTATCGGTATATTGCCACATTCCAAGATGATCGCCGTACAGCGCGGTGTTCCAAGCGGGATTTTCATCCGTAGGATATCTTGCGTACCAAATTTCAAACAGATCGATCATATTGTCGGTCTGCATGATGTTGAACAAAAATTCATTGTTCACGTACAGACCCGTATAATAGCCGCCCTTTTGCAGAATAGAGAAGAACTCAAGACACATTTCCGTAAGGGTAGGAGCGGCGATCTTGCTGGGATAATAATCCTCGGAGGGAACGTCCTCAATATCAAGATAGATCGGATACTCGAACTGCTTGCCCTCAAGCCAGGTCAGCAGAAGCGTTGCGTCTGCCTTGATCTGCTTTACGTTGGTGGAATATGTGAAGAAATAAACCCCGACGTCAAGCCCTGCGGCCTTAGCACCCTCATAATCCATTTCAAAGGTTGCATCAATTCCGCCAAGCGTGCCGTTTTCGCGAACTGTGCTTCCAACCTTCAATATAACGTAATCGATACCCGCAGCCTTGATCGCCTCCCAATCCAAGGGCTTGTAGCTTCCGTCAGCATTGACCTCAGGGTTGTATTTGGAAACGTCGATACCTTTCGCGAGAACTGTGCTGTTATCTGCGTACGCATCGTCTAAAATTTCGCTGTAGAATCTGTAATTACCAACGTAGTAGAAGCCGCAATCACAGGTGTATATAGTGTATCCCATTTGCGATACTGTAGGCATAACAACCGTTTCCTTAAACTTGTGGCCAAGCGGAGCGGTTATATTTGTTTCATATTTGTATTCGCATTCACAGGTGAAAACAGTCTTTCCCGTTTCTGTGCAGGTGGGCTCTACAACCTCTTCTTCAAACGTATGCCCCTTGCAGATAACGAAATCAGACTTGTAGCTGTAGCCGCAATCACAGGTGTAGGTTGTGAAGCCTTCCGTCGTGCAGGTAGGCTCTGTAACAACAGCCACCGCAGTGTGACCGTTCGGCTTTACAAAATTATCGGTATAGAAATAACCGCAATCACAGGTGTAAACAGTATAACCCTGTTCGGTGCAGGTAGGTTCGATTATTTCGGTGCCAAAGCTGTGATCCTTGGGAGCTACGTAATCGGAGGTATATGTGAATCCGCAATCACAGGTGTAGGTAGTAAAGCCCTCCTTCGTGCAGGTAGGTGCTGTTACAACAGCCACCGCGGTGTGACCAACAGGCTCAACGTAATCGGAAGCATATGTAAATCCGCATTCGCACGTAAAGGTCGTGTATCCCTTAGCGGTGCAGGTGGGCTCTGTGATCAAGAAATCAAATTCGTGCTCCTCGGGATCTGTATGATCGGAGATGAAGCTGTAGCCGCAATCACAAACGTAGGTTGTAAAGCCAACCTCGGTGCAGGTGGGCTCTGTAACGGTCGTGTCAAAGCTGTGCCCCAAAGGTACGGTGTGATCCGTAACGTAACCAAAACCGCATTCGCACTCATAGGTCGTAAAGCCTTCCTCCGTACAGGTCGGTGCAGTTACCGTGCTTGTCAACTTGTGACCCAGCGTTTTTACGTAGTCGGTTACAAAAGTATAACCGCAGAAGCAGGTATACGTGGTGTATCCTGCGTTAATGCAATCGGGGGAGGTGATCTTTTTTTCAAGCGTATGACCCAAGGGCTCTGTATAATCGGTTTTGTAGTAGAATCCACAGGAGCAAATATAGGTTGTGTAGCCCTCCTCCGTGCAGGTAGGAGTGATCGCCACCTTCTGGAAAATGTGCCCGATCGGCTCCTTGTAGCCGTCCGTAAACGAGTATCCGCAAATATCACATTTGTGATCTGTATAGCCGACGCTGTCACAGCTCGGTTTTACAACCGTGTCGATCAAGGAATGACCGGTTGGCGGGATCACGTCGACTACAAAGCGGTCACCGCATTGACAAACGTGCTCGGTGTAGCCCTCGCTGTCGCAATCTCTCGGATATTTCGTAGCTGTATAATCATGACCCGTTGCGGGAATGGAATTGCTTTCCTTTATCTTTCCGCATTTGCTGCACTCGCGAACAGCCTTGCCTTCCTCCGTACAGGTGGGAGAGAATACCTTATCCTCGTATTCGTGTATACAAGCATTACAGGATGTGATCGCAAGCAAAGCCGTGATCAGAATCGACAGCAAAACAATCAATCTTATCGTTTTCATAATTGTATCTCCATATGTTAGCCGTGAATCTCCCTATAGATCAGATCTGAGAGCGCGCAGAAATCCGCAACGGTCAGCTTTTCACCGCGAACGTCTGCCCTATGACCGCACTGAATGATCATCTCGGTAAGACGCTCCTTGCTGATTTCGGGAAAGCCTGTTGAAAGCGAATTGGGAAGCGTTTTGCGCCTCTGCTCAAAAGCCGCCTTTACGGTTCGGAAGAATAGCTCCTCATCGATGGGTACGATCGGCTTTTCCTTCCAAAGATCGATGCGCACAACACTTGAAGTGACCTTGGGAGGGGGCATAAAGCGGTCAGCGCTGACGGTAAAGAGCATATTCGCATCTCCGTAATAGTCGATAGCCGCCGTGATCGCGCCGCAATTCTTTTTACCTGCTCCCGCCGCAAGCCTTTCGGCAACCTCTGTCTGTACCATAACGGTGATGCTGTCAAAGGGAAGCTTGCTTTCGATCAGCTTCATAAGAATCGGCGTTGTAATGTAGTAGGGCAGGTTAGCGCATACCGCAACCTTTCCCATTTCGAAGTAAGGCGCAAGAATACTTGCAATATCCGCCTTCATAATATCCTCGTTGATCACCGTTACGTTCTTATATCCGTCAAGCGTGTACTTCAGAACGGGGATCAATCCGCTATCGATCTCAAAAGCAACGACGCGGGAGTATCTCTCGCACAGCTCTCGGGTCATACAGCCAATACCGGGGCCGATCTCCACAACGGTAATATCCTTATCGTCGTTGCAGGCGTCGGCAATATCCTCAACCGTCATATTGTCGGTCAAGAAATTCTGACCGAATTCCTTTTTGAAGCTGAGACCGAACATATCCATTATTTGTTTTATCGTTTTGGGGTCGCAAAGATTAAGCATAATTGCTCCTTTTTACTTGCTGAATTTTTTATTGCTTTCCTTTCGGAAATCCTTGTGCTTGCCGTCCTTTCGCTCGAAGGGGCGGTCATTTCTGAACTCTGCAGGCTTAAAGAATTGATACAGAGTGCAGGGAAGCATGCCGTTGTAAAGCTTTCTCGTCTTGTCCGCCTTGCGACCGTAAAGCTTTTCAAAATAATCGCAGGAGGTGATCACGTAGATGTGCCAAGGCTCAAAATTGCGGAAATGCCTGCCAAGATCTCGGTAAAGAGCCTCAATATCCTTCATATCACCCATTCTTTCTCCGTACGGAGGGTTGCAAACGATCGTGCCGCGCCTGTCTGCAGGCTTCTCGATCCTTCTCGCGTCACAGCTGAAGATGTTGATATTCTCCTCAACTCCCGCACGAAGCGCATTTTCATAGGTCACGTCAAGCATATCCTCGTCAATGTCGGATGCCCAAGCCTCAAATTTGGAGTCATTGATCCGAAAAGACTCGGCTTCCTCTCTTGCAAGGCGCCACATACCGGAATCGATCCGAGGAAAGGCTTCTGCGGAAAAGCCTCTGTTCAGACCCGGCGCAATCCTTCTCGCTATCATGGCCGCCTCGATCGCGATCGTACCCGAGCCGCAAAAGGGATCCCAGAAGAGAATATCCTCAGATGGCCTTGATGTAAGCGCGATCGCCGCCGCCAAGGTTTCGCGCAACGGTGCCGCACCTGCTTCGGGACGGTATCCGCGCTTGTGAAGCGCCACTCCCGAGGTGTCGATCATCAGCATCGCCTCATCCTTCAGAATGAAGAATTCAACCTTGTATTTAACCGCAGTCTCGTCAAACCAAGCAATGCCGTATGCACCGGAAAGTCTGTCAACGATTGCCTTCTTGACAATGCTCTGACAGTCGGGAATAGAGGTAAGCTTGCTTTTGATCGAGTGACCGGTAACAGGGAATTGGTCCAACTTTCCGATCCAATCCTCCCAACGAATCGCATTCGTACCGTCAAAAAGCTCCGTGAAGCTCTCCGCGTGGAATCTGCCGAGCACGATAAATACTCTCTCGGCCAAGCGAAGATTTATGTTAACGCGAGGAATATCCTTTTCCTCACCCTCAAAAAGAACGCGCCCATCGATCGTCTCAACGCGCTTGAGACCGAGTGCGTCAATCTCCTCGCCAAGCTGACGCTCAAGACCGAAGAGACAAGTTGCCGCAAGTAGCATAATAAAGACCTTTCAGTATAAAATAATATTTATAAACAATCATTCAAAATACATTATAATATATTTTTCGCGTTTTGTCAATAAAAACAGGGTTGATTTTCAACCCTGTTTCCAAACTTATTCAATTCCGTCGTCGGAATCGGTGCTTCCTTCAAGTCCAAGTATCTCCTCCGAGCGATCGATCGCCGTCTCTTCGATTGATCTCAGCTTTTTCTGTATGATCTCGTTTCGGTACTGTGCATCGTCAAGAGATCTGCCCGCCTCGTCGATCTTCTTCTTTGCTTTTGAAAGAACTGTCGAGAAGGTCTCATACTGAGACTTCACGGCAGAAAGAATCTTTCTAACCTCGTTTGCCTTTTCATTGATCGCGGCGATACGGAATCCCATAGAAAGGGAATTGAGCAGTGCCGTGATGGTAGAAGGACCTGCGATCATAATGCCGAATTCGCTTTGTAAACGCTCAGAAATACCGTTTGGCGAGGATGCGATCTCCGCATATAAGCCTTCACACGCAAGATACATAATTGCAAACGGCGTTGTCTTTGGCACGACGATATATTTTCTGATCGATCTTGCTTCCTTGATCACGCGCTCCTCAAGTGCCTTTCTTGCCAAAGCAACACCGTCGGGATCCGCCCTGTCTGCGGCATCGCAAAGTCTGACGTAATCCTCCATTGGGAATTTTGAGTCAACAGGGAGGTATACGGTTTCGCTGTAGCCTTCGCCGGAAGGAATCTTGATGGCAAACTCCACTCTTTCCGAGGATGAATTGTCGGGCGCGTAGTTTTCCACGTACATATTCGGGATCGTCTGATCGAAAATATTGCCAAGCTGTACCTCCGCCCACGTTCCTCTTGCCTTTACGTTTGTAAGAACGCGATTCAAAGACGTAATATGATCGGTGATACCGCCCGACATCTCCTTCATCTCACCGAGCGCGCGATAGAGATTCTCAAGCTGACCCGAAACGGTCTTGAATGAGCTGTCAAGACGCTGTGAAAGGGTAGTCGTCAGCTTTTCATCAACGATACTTCGCATTTCATCAAGCTTTTTCTCGTTGCTCTCGCGTATCTTTTCAAGAGAATCGGACAGCCTTCGGCTCTGAACCTCGTTCATCTCCGCGTTCTTTTCTCTGATCAGATTGATTCCCGTAGACATCTCCCGATAGATCCTGATCAACTGCTCTCGGTTTGTATCCGACAAGGCTTCGATCCTCTTGTTGATCTGCTCGATCTTGGCAGAGGTCTCGACGCGCTGAGCCCGCCAAAGACCGTTTTGCTCGGTTCTGTTTCGGGAAAATTCGTTATATATGCTTTCCTTCAGCTCGTTGAATCTCTTTTCATCATGATTTTCATTTTTCAGCTTATTAATCTTGCCGATCAGAACGAATAATGCTATCAGACAGGCAAGCGAGGCCACAAGCATCAATACACATAACGCAATTATCAAATGATCCATATCTACCTCCGTAATATTGTTTCTATCTCATTATAGCACATCTGTACTTATTTGTCTTGGATAAATTGTAAACAATTAAGCCGCCACTTTTTTGTGGCGGCTTGCATCAAGTCATTTCCTCAATATGATGGATGTAATCGATAGAGCGCAGGGCATCGATGATCTCGCTGTGAGATTTGTACTTTTTCAGCTCCTTGCTCTGTATGGTCAGCGCAACGGAATAAACGCTGAGTCCCGAATTGATGTACGCAGGATTGACCTCGATATCATCGATTCTCAGACCGAGCTTTCGGATCGTCGCAACGAAGCTTTGCAGATTTTCCTTGTTTTTCAGCTCAAGATGCACCTCAAAATGGTTGGACTTATTCTTGAAATGACGCTCCATTCTCGGGAAGAACGAAAGACAGATCATCATTGCTACAAATCCGAGGATCGAGACTGTATAGAAGCCCGCTCCGATCAGCAAACCCAAGAAGCCTACAGCCCAGAGTCCTGCGGCGGTGGTCAAGCCCTTGATCTGGCTCTTGGAGCTGAAAAGGATAGAATTGGAGCTGATGATCGCGATTGCAACGACAACGGCCGCTGAAATCAGAGGGAATCCGATTCCGAAGCTGACGATCAGGAAAAGATCAAGCAGCATTGCCATCGTGGAGGCAAGGGAAACAAGCATAAAGGTACGCAATCCCGCCGCGTGACGCTTTGTAGAACGTTCCCAACCGATGATAGCTGAGAAAAGAACGGAAATGATCAGTCGAAGGAGTATGGACCAAATATCGATTCTGGAAGCCCATTCGCCAAGCAAAGTGCTAATGGGATCTATTGCAACAAAAATATCAGGCATTTCGGTTTCACCTTTCAAAGTGTAATTTTAATTTATTCAGAGACCGATCAACGTCGGTTTCTGAATCTCCTGCGCTGTAGCTCGGAAAGCGCTTCAAATTGCTCGTCTGCGGCTTCAAGGAAGGCTTGCTCCTCGGGAGATATTTCAGGCTTCTCGGGCTCAGGCAGCTCTTCTCTGATCTTATTGATACGCTCGATAAGGATCTCAACCTCACTCTTGGGAACACCGTTTTCATCGGTGACCTCAACGGGAGCGATCTCCTCGATAGAGTCAGAAATTGAGCCTGACAGGAACAGAGAAAGCTTAGCGCAAGCAGGGCCGATCAGCTCGTAAAGGATGCTGGAGGCAAGTATGATCGTTTGCAGATTCTCGCCGACCTCACCGCCAAGCGAACGTGCCGCCATCGCGGCAAGACCGATCGCAACGCCTGCCTGCGGAATCAACGCAAGGCCAAGATAATTTCTGATCCTTGCAGGTCTGCCCGTGCAAAGACAGCCGAGGAATGCGCCGCCGTACTTACCGATCATTCGGACGAAGAAGTACAGGATCGCGATCATAATGATCGGAACCGAGGTACTGCTTCCCGTAGAGGTGAAGAAGGAATCGATCTGCAGATTCAATCCCGAGCGAACAAAGAACAGAAGCATCACAGGCGGGCTGAAATAGTTCAACTGCTTGTAAAGCTTGTCGTCGCCCGAAACGTTAATATATACCATACCCATGGTAATGCAACCGAGCAGGGGAGAAATATCAAGCAAGGCGCAAATTCCGCAGAAAACAAACAGCATACTGATCAAAATGATCAATCTGTTATCCGTGGTGCGCTTGGCAGGCATCAGAAACTTCAAGATCCATCCAAAGAATGCTCCGAGTATCATAACGCCGATGTTGATAACGATAGGCATGATCACCGTGCCGACGGAAAGAGCGTCTCCACCGTCGGAAAGCAACGTGCCTGCAACCGAAAGCGCAATGCTGAAGGCGATCAGGCTGAAAACGTCGTCAAGAGCGATGACCTGCAAAAGCGTGTCGACGAATTCGCCCTTTGCCTTTGACTGCCGAATGGTCATAGCGGTTGACGTGGGAGCGGTAGCCGCCGCAAGCGCCGAAAGCACGACCGAGAATACCATATCCAGCTTCAGCACGAAGAAAGTAAGGAAAAATACGAGAACAGCGGCAAATATTGCTTCAAACAGGGTGATCACAATGGTCTTTATACCGTTCTTTTTCAAGGAAGATACCTTAAAGAACTCACCTACGCTGAAGGCAATAAACGCAAGCGCGATATCCGAAATGAAATCCGTACCCTCAACAACGCTGCGGGGTACAAGATCGAGGCAGAAGGGGCCGATCAGAATACCGGCAATGATGTACGCGGTAACGTTTGGAAGTCGCAACAGCTTTGTGATTCTTGTCATGGCAAAGCCGGAAAAGAGCATTATCGAAACCGCAATAATGATAACCGCCGTGGGAGAAGATTCCGCTATTCTTGTGTAAAACCCATTCAGCAAAGCCGCCACCTCCTTAAAAAAATGAAAAAGACACATCAAAACAGCTCTTAAATAAGCTCTGTCTCGATACGTCTCCATATCTTTGTATCGTTCATATATTATACACCTTAATGTATGCTTTGTCAATAGCTTTCGTGAAAAATAATTAATAATTTGGTTGACAGAATATCACAGGTTATGATATAATGAACATAATAAAAAACCGTCGGTATTTGGAGGTATCGGATATGATCAGACACGTTATTATGTGGAGATTCAAGGATGAATACGAGGGCATGGATAAGGATGCTATCATGGACAAGGTCACGGCAATGTTCACCGAGCTCAAAAAAGTCATTCCCGAGATCAGATTTATGAGTGTTGAAAGAGACGTTTTGCGCAGTGAGCGGTCATACGATATGATCTATATCACGGAATTCGATTCGCTTGAAACGCTTGAAATTTATCGCGTGCATCCCGAGCACGTAAAGGTCGCGGCATTCATACAGCAGATCAGAGTAGCGCAATCGGTTACGGATACCGAAAAAAGCGAGATCAGATGATGAAAGCACCGACAGACCAGAATTGTAAAAGCTGCTCAAAGGAATCCTACGCAAAGGTTCCGATTGCGCGCGTTACGGAAAAGCTGAACGAGCTTTTCGCAAGGAACGACCTTGATGCCGTCGGCAGGCTTCTCGCTTATTGGGAAAACGAGGCAAGGATTCTGCGCGACGAACGCGGGCTTTTGGAAATACTCAACGAGCAGATCGGCTATTATCGCCGAACAGGTGAGAGGGACAAGGCGCTTGCTGCCGTCAAAGAAGCCTTTCTGTTGATCGAAGAGAACGGATTGAAGGATTTGGTATCATCCGCAACCGTATTTCTCAACGGTGCTACAACTATGAAGGCGTTCGGCCTTGCTTCGGAAGCGATGAGTTATTATGAAGCCGCTCGAAAAATATACGAGAAGGAGCTTGATAGCGACGATTACCGCCTTGCCGCCTTTCATAATAACGTTTCGTCAGCGTATAAGGATCTTGGAGATTTTGAAAAGGCAGAGCAGTCCTGCTATAAGGCGATTGCTATCCTGAAGAAAAGGGATGAATTCTACGGCGAGATCGCGGTAACACTTGTAAATCTTGCGCATCTGTATCACGATGCCGATCCGTTTGATGACAGGATCTGCGAGCTTCTTGATCAGGCGTGGGAATATTTGATTTCGGATAAAAATCAAAAGGACGGCGACTTCGCGTTCATTTGCACAAAATGCTATCCTTCCTTCGGATTTTTCGGATACTTTGAAAGGGAAGCAGAGCTGAAGGCTCTGGCAGAGAGGATCTATGCTGGGAATTGAGCTTTCGAAAAAATACTACGAGGAATTCGGAAGACCGATGTTTGAGCGCGATTTTTCACCTTATCTCGACAGGATCGCCGTCGGTCTTGTCGGTCACGGCTCAGAGTGCTTCGGCTTTGACGACGAGATATCTCGCGATCACGATTTCGCCCCCGGATTCTGCATTTGGATCACCGAAGAGGACGACCGCGAATTCGGCTTTCGCCTGATGCGCGCGTATGCAAAGCTGCCGAAGGAATTTCTCGGGATAAAATGCGCCGATAAAAGCCTTGGCGGCAGTAACGCACTCGGTGTACACACCATTAACAGCTTTTATTCCGAATATACAGGCAGAGAGGGAGCGCCCGAGAGCTGGCAGGATTGGCTTTTTACGCCGTCTCATTATTTCGCCGAAGCGACGAATGGAGAAATATTCGCCGATCCTCTCGGAGAATTCTCAAGGATCAGAAGTATAATCAAGGAAGGTATGCCCGAGGACGTGCGATTAAAAAGGATTGCTTGTTGTCTGCTCCATATGGCACAGGCAGGGCAGTATAACTATAAGCGTTGCATCGCTCACGGAGAAAACGGCGCCGCAAGACTTGCTCTTGCTGAATTTGCAGAATATGCGGCAGAGATCGCATTTTTGCTTGAAAAGCAGCACGCTCCTTACTATAAATGGATCTTCCGCGCAATGCGCCTTTTGCCTCACCTGTCCCATCTTGCACAAAAGCTTGAGGAAATCATCACGCTTCCTTCCGAGGAGACGTTGAAGATCGAGCTCGCCATTGAATCCTATTGCAAAGAGATCGTTTCCGAGCTGAATCGCCAAGGTATCATTCAATCAGACTGTGATTATTTAGAGCCCCATGCCTTTGCGGTCAATGCTTCGATCAAAAACCCCGAAATAAGAAATCTACACATTTATTACAATAACGATTAATTATTTCTACCTATTTATTATAATACCCCTTGACAAAGTGAATTTTGTGTGATATAATTTCAATCGTAATGTTAGGGAGTAGCCGACGCACAGTCGCATCTTTCGGCGTCAAAACGGTTTTTACCCGCTGAAGATTTAAACGGCAAGACTTTCGTTGCAGTTTTTGCTGTAACGAAAGTATTTTTATGCCTTGGAGACCCCCAAACCGCAAGAGAAAAGGACAATCGCGTGAATCTTCCTTGCCTCTTCAACAAAACGATCTGATTCACGCGCGGATTTTGCCCTCGCGGCAAAATTCAACAATTTTTTTGCCATCAATGGCAGAATGGAGGTTTAAATGGATTTTTTTGCTGAAATGTTTTCGGGCTTCACCTACATCGCAACAGGTGATAACTGGAAAACAATAGTCATGTGGATTATCGGCGGTGTGCTGATTTTCCTGGCTATCAAAAAGAAAATGGAGCCCACGCTCCTCCTTCCCATGGGTCTTGGTGCGATTCTTGTAAACCTGCCCTTGGCGAATGAAGGAATCGTAAGCGAGCACGGCTCGATCACTACGTTGTTTAACGCAGGTATCGCAAACGAGCTTTTCCCCTTGCTGCTCTTCATCGGTATCGGTGCAATGATCGACTTCGGTCCCTTGCTTTCCAACCCTAAGCTGATGATCTTCGGCGCGGCGGCTCAGTTCGGTATCTTCTTCACTATGTCTCTTGCCGCTCTTCTTGGATTCGATCTCAAGGATGCAGGCTCTATCGCTATCATCGGTGCCGCTGACGGTCCTACCGCCATTGCGGTTTCTCAGGCGCTCGGCTCGAACTTCACAGGTGCTATCATGGTTGCCGCATATTCTTATATGGCACTCGTTCCGATCATCCAGCCCCCTGTAATCAAGTTCTGCACAACCAAGAAGGAAAGGCTTATCCGTATGCCTTACCGTCCCGCAAACGTTTCCAAGCTGACAAGAATCCTTTTCCCGATCGTTGTTACCATCATCGTCGGTATCTTCGCCCCCAAGAGCGCAGAGCTGATCGGATTCCTTATGTTCGGTAACCTGATCCGTGAGTGCGGTGTTCTTGACAATCTTTCCGAAACAGCGCAGAATGCTCTTGCAAACATCATCACCATCTTCCTCGGTATCTCTATTTCCGCAAGACTTACTGCCGCAGAATTTTTGAAGCTTGACACACTTATGATCCTCGGACTCGGTCTCTTTGCGTTTATCTTTGATACCTTCGGCGGTATTATGATCGCAAAGGTTATGAACCTTTTCCTCAAGGAGAAGATCAACCCCATGATCGGTGCGTCGGGTATTTCCGCGTTCCCGATGTCTGCGCGTGTAGTCCACAAGATCGGACTTGAAGAGGATAACCAGAACTTCCTGTTGCCTCACACCATCGGTGTAAACGTATCGGGTCAGATCGCTTCCGTTATTGCCGGCGGTCTTATCCTCGGAATGTTAATGTAATAAAGGAGGAAAGCTGATATGACTGATACAACAAACGTTTTGACAACCGAAATGACCGAAGAGATCGCTACCGAGACCGTCGAGATCGTTGAGGTTGAGACCTACGCTACTGAAGGTAACGTAAACCATATGCTTGAAACTCTCCCTATGATGGGTAAGGGAATGCTCGGAATCTTCCTCGTAACGATCATCATCATCGTAAGCGTTGCGATTCTGAACAGAACAACAAGCTCTAAGAAGAAAGAGAACTGATCAATCTTCAAGAAGTCAATGACAAATGCGTTTTTTTCGCAATTGTCATTGACTTCTTTTTACTTTTGTGCTATTATAATCACATATTGATTGATATGCAGGAGGATACTGCAATGCTTGAACACGACGCTTGTAAATACGTTGACGTTTTTTACGGCAACGGCGAAACAGACCGATTTTTTGATGATGGCCTTGCTTCAAAATGGTTTTATATCAAGGCGCAATGCGGAAACACTGTGCCTCACGCAACGCTTCCGTTCGGAAAAATGTCCGTTGGCCCTTACAGCGGCGGATATCCCTCGGGATACGGAACCCATTTTCCCAATTCCTGCGGCGGCATCTATAAGCTTGGTGACACTCATCTTGTTCGCGGATTTTCTCACCTGCATCAATCCGGCACGGGCGGCATCAGATATTATTATAATTATGCCATAACAACACCTTTTTTCGGAAATATCAGCGAAATCGAGCGTTATTATCCGTTAGAGGACGAGTGCGCTTGCCCCGGATATTATTCCGCAAAAATCAACGACTTTCGCTGTCAGCTTACCGTTGACGGCGCTGTTGCCGTTCACCGCTATCAGACAAACGGGAAGTGCTTCAGAGTCGCGATCGATTTTTCGAACGATGGCTTAAGTAAGAGATTTGGCAGTAATTTTTCCGCCACTGTTAAGGAAGGCTTTGTTGAGATCACAGACGCGGGCGAAGCAATCTTCACAGGCGTCTTTTCGGGCATCAAGCTTTATTTCTGCGCGAAAGCTGTTAACGCGGCAAAAGCTTCGATCTTTTATAGCAACGAAGAGCAGGCAGGGAACTCTTTGAAGATCGAAGACGAAAGCAAGAATTTCGGAGTTGTCTTTGATGTAAACGACAGCGATACCGAGGTCCGCATCACATACTCGACCGTTTCGCCCGATCAAGCGCTCCGTACCCTTCGAAATTCAACAGATTCGTTCGATCATATCAAGGAAAAGGCTTATAAAATCTGGCATTGCGCCTTGTCTGCCATCAAGATCGAAACGGATGACGAAGTGCTTTTGCAAAAATTCTATTCGAACCTTTATCATTCCTTGATCAAGCCCTGCGATATGAGCGGTGAAAGCGTACTCGGTGTTAACGGAGAATTCGTCTCCGACCTTGCAACGCTTTGGGATCAGTATAAAACCACAATTCCGCTGATTATGCTGTGCTATCCCAATATGGGCAAGCGCATTGCCACAGGCATCGTCAAAATCAGCCGTGCTCTCGGCAAGATCCCTTGCAGCTTCGGACTCACCGATATATTTCCTTGCGAGGAGCAAGCGAAAATGCTCGGAATCCTCATTCTTTGTGAGGCTTATCATTTGGGCGTTGCTGACATCGATATCGACGTGATTGACGAGTGCACATCCCGCGAGCTGGAGCGCGATGACTTCAAGCTCTTCCTTGAAAAGGGAGTGTTTGAGCGCTATACGCATATCCTTGACACAACGGACGCTTGCTTTAACGTGTCCGCTTTAACCAAAGACGGTAACCTCAAAGAGAAGCTGACAAAGCTTGCTTCCAATTGGTATAAGGCATATGCTCCCGACGGCTTGTTATCCGATGCTTCTGTTTATTACGAGGGTGAAAGATATACATATTCATTCCGTATCCAAGCCAATATGGAGGAGAGAGTCGCCTTATCGGGAGGAAAAGACAAGCTTGCAGAGCAGCTTGACAGCTTTTTCGGTTTTGACGGAGACAGTATAAAGCAGATCACCTATCAGGGAGCGGATAAAGAGATCGCCGCAACCTGCTACCACAGATTCCAAGGATTCAATAACGAATGCGATATGGAAACTCCCTATGCATATATTTTCGCTGACCGTCACGACCGTCTGTGCGAGATCATGCACGAGTGCGTTAACCGATCCTTTGGTGTTGGAAGAAGCGGCCTTCCCGGCAACAATGATTCAGGCGGTCTTTCTGCTTGCTTTATTTGGAACGCTCTCGGCATTTTCCCCGTATGCGGTAAGGGCGAATTTCTCATCGGCGCACCGCAGGTAAACAGAGCCGAGATCTCGCTTCTCAACGGTAATAAGCTTTTGATCAACGTTGAAAACCGTAGTGATAATAATATATACGTTGATAAGGTTACCTTCAACGGAGCAGAAATTAAAAATTTCAGAATTCCTTCAAAAGAACTGATTTGCGGCGGTACACTCACTTTTTATATGAAATAATTAAAAAAACAGCGGTTATGAAAAGCATAACCGCTAATTTTTATTGAATGATTCCGCCGCCGACCACATAGTCTCCGTCATACAATACGGCCGACTGTCCCGGTGCGGGTGCTCTTTGAGGCTCGTCAAAGGTCAGCGTGATCTCATCATCACCCGTTTGCTCGGCGAACGCATCACTCTCCGCGTGCCTGTAACGGATCTTCGCCTTGATCCTTATTTTCCCGTCGATCCTATCAAAGGGAATCAGATTGATTCCTCTTATAACAACCGTCCTTGTGAATAGCTTGTCCTCGTCCGCCAAGGTGACCGTGTTGCTTTCCGCATCCTTCTTGGTGACGAAAATATGCCGCCCCATCGATATGCCAAGCCCCTTGCGCTGTCCTATCGTGTAATGAATGATACCCTTATGCTTACCAAGCACATTGCCGTCCTCGTCAATATATTCTCCCGCGGGATATTTCTCACCCTTTTCCTTTTCGATAAACGAGGCATAATCGCCATCGGGTACGAAGCAAATGTCCTGGCTGTCACTCTTGTGCGCGATCACAAAGCCGTTTTCCTCGCCGATCTTCCTGATCTCGGGCTTTGTCAGCTGACCTAAAGGGAAGAGTGTATGCTGCAGCTGATATTGAGACAAAGACCACAGCATATAGGTCTGATCCTTCTGCGCATCAGTAGCCTTTTTCAACAGAATCCTGCCATCCTCTCTGATCTCTGTCTGCGCGTAATGTCCCGTCGCTACAAAATCAGAGCCGTTTTTGATCGCTTCATCAAGTAGACAGCCGAATTTCAAATGCTTATTGCAAACGATGCAAGGATTCGGCGTACCACCCTTATAATACGTGTCAATAAAGTCATTAATAACGGTAGCGTGGAATTCCCGGCTCATATCGTAAACGAAATGCTCGATCCCGATCCTTTCACAAACCGCCCTTGCGTCTGCAACGTCCTGCTCCGCAAGATCAATACCATCATCGCTTACTTTCTCACAAAGCTTCATGGTTGCTCCGCAAGTATCGTATCCGTCTCTTAAAACCAACAATGCCGCAACGGCACTGTCTATGCCGCCACTCATTGCGACGGTTACCTTTTTATTCTTCATCATACAGATCCTTTTATTTACCAAGTGAATTTTGTCAGCTCACCCGATTCCTGCATTCCCTCGAAATCTCTCTGTCGAAGGATCTCGTAAACCGCGATTGCAACCGAATTGGAAAGATTTAAAGAGCGCAGCTGATCGCGCATCGGAATTCGAACGCAGGTCTCTCTGTTTTTATAAAGCAGCTCCTCGGGCAAGCCCTTGGTTTCCTTTCCAAACATGATCCACGCGTCGTCAGGGTAGCTTACGTCTGAATATTTGTGCTGTGCTTTCGTTGAAAAATAATATACCGTGATATCGGGATGCTTGGAAAAGAAGTCGTCAAGTCCGTCGTAATACGTAATATCAAGCTTGTCCCAATAGTCAAGCCCCGCACGTTTGAGCTTTGCGTTGTCGATCTCAAAGCCGAGCGGACGAATCAAGTGAAGGGAAGCGCCTGTAGCGGCGCAGGTGCGTGCGATATTGCCCGTATTCTGCGGTATTTCGGGCTCGCAAAGAACGATATTGATGTGTGACATAGAATCTCCGTATATATTTGATTGTGAGCAAGCAGGCTTTCGCTTTCCCATCACAGTTAATTATATAACATATCTGTTAACAATGCAAGTGTTTCACGAAAATTTACAAATACGGGTTGCTTTATAATTATTTATGCAGTATAATATTATTTATAATGCGTAATTATGTCTATATCAAAAAATTTGATTTTAAATTTTGAATACAAATCAAGAAAGGACTCATTTTAATGGGACTTATAACAAAACTTTTTGGTACGTACAGCGATCGTCAGATTAAAAAGCTGGAAAAGATCGCAAATTTAATAGAAGATCTCGCGCCAAAATATGCTGCAATGACTGACGAGGAGCTGAAGGCTACCACCCCCGCCTTAAAGGAACGGCTTGCCAACGGTGAAACGCTTGACGATATCCTCCCCGATGCGTTTGCGGCTGTCCGTGAGGCTGACGACAGAGTGCTCGGTAAGCGCCCCTTCCACGTACAGCTTCTCGGCGGTATCATCCTCCATCAGGGTAGAATTGCCGAAATGAAAACGGGAGAGGGAAAAACACTTGTCGCAACGCTCCCCGCATACTTGAACGCGCTTACGGGCAACGGTGTCCACATCGTTACGGTAAACGATTATCTCGCTCGACGTGACAGCGAGGAAATGGGCAGAGTGTACGGATTTTTAGGTCTCAGCACAGGTCTCGTCGTCCCCGGTCTTTCCAACACAGAGAAGCAGGAGGCTTATAAAGCCGATATCACATACGGTACAAATAACGAATTTGGATTCGATTACCTCAGAGATAACCGTGTTGTTTACAAGGAAAGAATGGTTCAGAGAGGCCATGCCTTTGCCATCGTCGATGAGGTTGACTCAATCCTTGTAGACGAGGCGAGAACTCCCTTGATCATCGCAGGTGAAGGCGACGAGCCCACCGATATGTATGAGCGCGCCGACAGATTTGTCAGAACGCTCCGCAAGTTCGTATCCAAGGAGGTTGACGCCAAGGAGGAGCAGGATGATCTCGACGCGGATTATATCGTCGACGAGAAGGCAAGAAATGCGGTTCTGACTCCCAGAGGCGCAAGAAAAGCTGAAGCATTCTTCGGCGTAGAGAACTTTACCGATCCCGAAAACGCAGATTTGATGCATTACGTAAATCAGGCAGTAAAGGCGCACGGCATTATGTTCCGTGATCAGCATTACGTAATCACGGACAGAGGCATCATCATCGTCGATGAATTCACTGGAAGAATGATGCCCGGAAGACGCTTTAACGACGGACTTCATCAGGCAATCGAAGCGAAGGAGGGCGTAAAGGTTCAGAAGGAGAATCAAACGCTTGCTACCATTACGTTCCAGAATTACTTCAGAATGTACAAAAAGCTTTCGGGTATGACAGGTACCGCGCTGACCGAGCAGGAGGAGTTCAAGGAGATCTATTTGCTCGACGTTGTTGAGGTTCCCACCAACAAGCCTATGATCCGAAACGATCACCCCGATGCCGTATATAAGACCGTTAACGGTAAATATAATGCCGTCATCAAGCAGATCAAGGAATGTCACGAAAAGGGACAGCCCGTGCTCGTCGGTACGGTTTCTATCGAAAAATCCGAGGAGCTCTCCCGCAGATTAATGAACGCAGGCATCAAGCATACCGTCCTCAACGCGAAATATCACCAAAAGGAAGCGGAGATCGTAGCGCAGGCAGGTAAGCTCGGTGCGGTAACGGTTTCCACAAATATGGCAGGACGAGGAACCGATATTATGCTTGGCGGTAACCCCGAATTTCTTGCGAAGCAGGAAATGAGAGCAAAGGAGATCCCCGAGGAGATCATTGCCGAAGCGAACGGCACCTCCAAGACCGACAATCCCGAGATCATTGAAGCCAGAAAGCTGTTTGCAGAGCTTTACGCAAAGCATAAGGAGGAGATCGCTCCCGAAGCAGAGAAGGTAAGAGAAGCAGGCGGCCTCTTTATCATCGGTACGGAAAGACATGAAAGCCGCCGAATCGATAATCAGCTTCGCGGCCGTTCGGGACGTCAGGGAGACCCCGGTGAATCCCGCTTCTATCTTTCTCTTGAGGACGACCTTATGCGTCTCTTTGGCGGCGAAGATAGAATGAACCGCCTTGCAATGCTCGTCGACAGAATCGGACTCGACGAGGAAACGGCAATCGATGCAAAAATGCTTTCCAACTCCATCGAGAGTGCGCAGAAGAAGATCGAGGACAATAACTTCAAGCGCCGTAAACACGTTCTTGCGTACGACGACGTTATGAATCAGCAGAGAACCATTATTTATAAGCAGAGAGGCGAGGTGCTTGACGGCAGTGAGTCTATCTCCGAAACGATCAAGAAAATGATGCTCTCAAACATCAGAGAATGCGTTATGGTCCATACCTCTGATGAATCTGCAGAAACCTGGAGCTTTGACAGCCTCCGCGCAAGCCTGTCCTTCATCTGTGATGAAAACGACTTTAATTATTCTCCCGATGAGCTGAAAAAGCTCAAGAAAGAAGACCTTTTGGCAGAGCTTGAGGCAAGAGCTCTTGATAAATATGCAGAGAAGGAGGAGCTCTTCGGCGAGGAGGTGTTCCTCGAGGTACAGCGCTCTATTCTCCTTCGCAACGTTGACCTTGCATGGCTCGAGCATATCGATGCGATGGATGACCTGAAGGGAATGATCAATCTTCAGGCGATGGCTCACCGTGACCCCATCACCGAATACAGAATCACAGGCGGCGATATGTTCGACGCAATGATCGCAGAGATCAGAGATAAAACCGTCCGCATGATCCTCACCGCCGTGCCGAGACCTGCTCAGCAGATCCAGCGTGTGCAGATCGGAACCCCCGTCTCTGCAGGCTTTGAGGGCTCTGCTCAGAAAACGGTGAAAAAGGTCAGCATCCGTAAGGAGCAAAAGGTCGGCAGAAACGATCCTTGCCCCTGCGGCTCCGGCAAAAAGTATAAAAACTGCTGCGGCGCTCCTCAAAGCAACGGTTAATGAATTAAGAAACTTGATTTTTTAGAAAGGGACGAAATATGGGCTTCGGTTATCTTTTGATCGGCTATATATTCGCATTTATCGCTACCATCGGCCTCGGTCCGTATCTCTTTGCAGGCTTGCTTGTAGGCGGCTTTATGATGTATCTCGGACTCAGTGAGCTTAAAAAATACAGCCCCGTATTTATATACGCGCTGATCGGCAGTATTCTGATCATTCTTTGCTCCTTCTACGAAACAGCCGCTTGGATCGATTCCAATTTTCTCTTGAACATAGGAATCGGCGCAGATCCGATCCTTAAGGTCTTCGATTGGATCGAGTTTGTGCTGAACCTGCTGTTCAATCTCACCCTGCTGTACGGCATTGCAGACCTGTCAAGACGCGTGGACTATTCGGTCACACGAGAAAAGGCCTTTCGGAATATGTTTATCGTCGGGCTTTTTAACGCTTATCAGGTACTGATGTTTTTCCCGATCGCGTTCATTGAAAGCGATAAGCCCTTCTTTATGACGATCCTTGTGATCCTTCAGGTCATATACACCGTGCTGAATGCCTTTCTGATCTTTAAGTGCTATGCGATGATCTGCCCCGAGGGACAGGAGGATATGCCGAGAAAAAAATCCCGCTTCGCCTTTGTCAATAAATTCCGCGAGGTGAAGGATGCCAAAGAAGAAAAAGTGGTTGAAGAAATGAAAAAGTATTATGAGGATAAGCTGAAAAAGAAAAACGAAAAAAAGCAGATACAGCATTCTTCAAAAAAGCATAAAAAGAAAAAATAAGGAGGGAAGAACTTGAACGGAAAACTGAATAAGAATCTCGGCTTTTCGCTGATGCCATTTGCATTTTTGTTTCTGTTTGAGCCGGGATACACCATCCTTGACCCCCTCCCCGATTTTATCGGCTATTCGATATTATGCCTCGCTATTATCAATCTGGCAGATCTCAACCACCGCATCAGTGAAGCCTTCAACGGTTTCCGAAAGGGAATATTGATCAGCTTCTTCAGATACCTTGCGATCTACCTTCTAAACACGTTCTTCTTAGAGAGAGAGCAAAGCGTTGGACTTTTGCTGTTTGTATTCGTGTTCGCATTTTTCGAGCTGATCGTGCTCTTTCCCGCATACAAAAGCCTGTTTGAAGGATTGCTTTCTCTTGCAATGATGCACGACGGAAGCGCAATTCATTATAAAAAAAGACGCAGAGTCAAGGTGTATGACCGTTCAAGCGGGAATTACGTCTACGCAGTTAAGGAAAGCTACAGAAACGCAACGGAAAAATGCTATTCTGCCACTTGTTGGTTTTTGATCGTCCGCAATGCCGCCATGTCTCTTCCCGAGTTCACGTCGCTTGCGACAAACAGCTCCTACGAATTTGTTACTCTGCTTCGTTGGTTCGGTATTCTCGTGACCCTGCCGATCGGAATCTTTTGGCTGATCAGAATGTGTCGCTACTGTGCCGCGGTTCGCCGCGACAGGGAATTCATTGATAATCTTTCCCAGATCTATCTGGAAAGAGCACGTCAAAACCCGCAGTTTTATGTCGCGCGAGGTGTTTGCACGGGACTTACGGTGCTTATGATCGCGTTTATTCTTTCCGTGGATTTCTACACGGATTACATCAATCTTCTGCCGGACTTCTTCTTTTACGCTTTGGTGGTCCTCGCCGCGATCATGCTTCGTAAATATTCACCGAGCTGGAAGCCCGCGCTGACGTTCTCGGCAATCGGCATCATAACCTCCGTGCTTTCACATTACTCCGCAGTTTCCTTCCACGAGGAATTCTATCCCAACGCGATACGCAAAAATCTTGCGGCTTATAACGCGTTTTATAAAATGGCGGCATTTCATGCCGTTGATGCAGTCATTCTCCTTTTGACTACCGTTTTCGTTCTGCTTTTGTTGCGTGACGTATACAGAGGCTATACCGAATACGCGAGAACCGATGACGTAAAGCAAAGGAATGAATTCAACCGCAGCTTCCGCATTTGCGCAACGCTCAGCTTTATCGCTGCTCTTTTTGCAAGCGGGGGAAGCGTGTATTTCGTGCTGTGCCAACCCTTTTATTATACAGGTGTTTGGTATTTCTACTACTCTACAATGATCTCCGTGCTCTTCAATCTGATCTTTGCGGCAGGACTTGCATATTTTACAAGCCATATTTCAAACTCTGTAAAGTATAACTACAGACGTTATCTTTGATTCAAAAGGTGAATAAAACGATTTCTGAATGTAAATAATAACCTTGTACAAGGCGGAAGCCTGTATGATTACTATATCCGTATGAGGAGAATTATGATGCAGAACAACAATCAGAATCAAAACAAGAATCAAAACCAGCAGAATCAGCAGAACCAGAATCAGCAGAGCAACAATCAGAACAAGAAGCAGAACAACGGACAGAACAATCAGAACAATATCCAAAACAGAATCGAAAAGTAATTCAATCTGCTGCCGTACACGGTACGGCAGCTATACTACATATAACGGACGGACAAAATGAACTTCAACGAAAAATTTCTTACTTTAAAGAGAGCCCTGTTTGAGAAGTGCTACAGCTCTCTGAATCCAAAGCAAAGGGAAGCGGTATTCACCGTAAACAACCCTCTTCTCGTCCTTGCGGGAGCGGGAAGCGGAAAAACGACCGTCCTCGTCAAGAGAGTCGTTTTCCTTATCAAATACGGTAATGCATATTATACAGATTACGTTCCCGAATTCGCGGATGAAGCATACCTTCGCGAAATGGAGGACGCGCTTGCCGACAAGGATGTTACAAAGGCCGAGGAAATGCTCCCGGACTTTACCTATAACGCTTGCCCCCCTTACAGAGTGCTTGCGATCACCTTTACCAACAAAGCCGCAAAGGAGATCAAGGACAGGCTTGCTTCCGCCCTTGACGATCCCGATATGGCAAACGACATATGGGCAGGCACGTTCCACTCGATCTGTATGCGTATTCTACGTGCCAATTGCGAAAAGATCGGATATAAAAAGGAATTTACGATCTACGATGCCGACGACACGAAAAAGGCGATCAGCTCCGCTATGAAGCGTTGCTATATCGACGAGAAGCAGTTTCCCATTAAAAGCGTGATCGCCGCGATCAGCCGCGCGAAGGATAAGCTGTTGACTCCAGAAAAATATGCAATGGAGGTTAACGGTGATTTCCGTCTCTCCAAGATCGCAAGGGTTTACGAGGAGTACCAAAAAGCGCTTCAAAGCTCCAACGCAATGGATTTTGACGATATCATCGTCAATACGGTCAAGCTGTTCAGAACAGACAGCGAGGTGCTGACCTACTATCAGAAAAAATTCAAATATATCTGTGTCGATGAGTATCAGGATACCAATGAAGCGCAATTCGTTCTGACCGCGCTCCTGGCAGGCGGATTCCGCAATATCATGGTTGTTGGTGACGACGACCAATCGATATACAAATTCCGCGGCGCTACCATCGGCAATATTCTTGATTTTGACAAGACCTACAGCGACGCAAAGGTGATCAAGCTGGAGCAAAACTATCGATCCACAGCTACGATCCTCGATGCAGCAAACGCTGTTATCGCAAATAATAAGGGCAGAAAGGGAAAACAGCTTTGGACAGACGGTAAGGTTGGCGAAAAGATCGTTGTCCGTAAGCTTGACGACCAAAACCTTGAAGCAAAAAACATAGTCGATCTCGTTTATAGTGCCGTAGCGCACGGTGAGCGTCAATACCGCGATTTTGCGGTGCTTTACCGTACCAACGCGCAATCCAACAGCGTGGAGCGTGCCTTTGCCAAGAGCGCGGTGCCTTATCGAATGCTTGGCGGCGTTCGCTTTTCTGACCGTAAGGAAATCCGCGATGCCGTCGCTTATCTTCAGCTGATCGAAAACCACGCTGACCGTGAAAGACTCCTCAGAATCATCAATGAGCCAAAGAGAAAGATTGGTGATAAAACGTTGGAGGCAGTCTCTCAGATCGCCGCAGAGCAAAATTGCTCGCTCTTTGAAGTGATTGAGAACGCAAGCAAATATACGGCACTCTCAAGAAGTGCCGTGACCTTGGAGTCCTTTGCCGAGCTTATTAACCGACTGACGGCAATGTCCTCCCATCTTTCCTTGCCCGATCTCTTTGATGCCGTGCTTGACCAAAGCGGATACCGCCTTATGCTTGAAATGGCAGGCGAGGAAGAGAAGGACAGACTCGATAACCTTGACGAGTTTAAATCGAGTATTCAGGAATACGTTAAAAACAATGAAAACCCCACCCTTACGGGATTCCTTGAGGAAAACGCGCTCGTTGCGGACGTAGACCGATATGATGAAAGCGCCGACGCCGTGGTTATGATGACGATACATAGCGCAAAGGGACTTGAATTTCCCGTTGTGATCCTCCCCGGCTTCGAGGACGGTATTTTCCCCGGTATGCAAACGATCGTTGGCGGAGACGACGATATGGAGGAGGAAAGAAGACTTGCCTACGTAGCGCTGACAAGAGCAAAGGAACAGATCTATATCCTGCATACCAAATCGCGTCTGCTCTACGGTCAGACACAGTATAACCCCATCTCCCGCTTCGTAAGCGAGATCCCCGAAAAGTACACGATCTGCGAGGATCATGCAGAGGAATCCGTATTTTCTCGTGACGTAAGCGCTCCCAAGGTCTATCTCAGCGGAGGAAAGCCGGTCTATAACAGCGTGTATGGGGAACAAAAAAGAAGTGGAGCGTACGGTTCTTCCGCAAACAGATTTCCCGAGCGGAAAACAGGCTTTGCCGATACTTCTGCTACTCAGCCCGCCTTCAAAAAGCCCGCAGCAGCAACAGAACAGTTTGCCCCGGGTGACCGCGTCCGTCATATGACCTTCGGTGAAGGAGAGGTGCTCTCCGTAAGACCTATGGGTGCCGATATCCTCTATGAAGTAATGTTTGATAAGGTCGGCACAAAAAAGCTTATGGCTACGTACGCAAAATTGAAAAATGCATAACAAAATTATCAGCTTTTTCAACAGGTTGAAAGAAGCTCCTTCGGGAGCTTCTTTTGTTTAAAAGCATATGAATTCCTCGCAGCAAGCCCAACAATCCGATTCTTTTGACGAAATATCATAGTAATCTTTTGCTGAAATGTGAAAATACCTATTGATTTGTATTTCTGAACGTGATATAATGAATGTGTACAGATCAGTATGAAAGTGAGATCATCATGAACGCTTTTCTCGCAGACAATCTGTGTGACATCTCTCTCCAGCATTGGACCAATTATTCCGAGATGCGCTTTTCACATACACACCCGCAATATGAGCTGTATTTTTGCTCGGATAACGTAGAGCAGAAGTCCGTGATCAACGGAGCCGATTATCAGTATCATTATCCTTGCGTAATCATTTCCTCGCCCTATACAGTGCACGCTATGTCCTGCGCCGATCCCTCCACCGAGCGCTATGAGCGATTTGTTATGTACTTTGATGAGGGCATTGTTGAGCAATTCGATGATAAATACGTTCCCGAAGGCCTTTTGTGCCAGAATTCGGGATATATGTTCCCCTTGACAGAGAAAGACGCCGAATATTTAAAGAATCTGATCCTCGCCATCGATCCGAACGATAAGATCGAGCTGAGACTCTTGCTGATCACCTTTTTGAAAAAGTTAGTATCGCTGTCCCCCTTAAAGGATGCCATCTGCGTCGGAAAATCCTCGTTTTATATTCAAGACGTGCTTCAGTACGTTGCCGAGCATTACTTTGAGCAGATCGACGCTACCGTCATCGCCCAAAAATTTCTGATCAGTCGCTCCAAGCTGGATCGCGATTTCAAGCAATTCACAGGGATAACCATCCACGCTTTTCTTGATATGTGCAGGATCAATCAGGCAAAGATACTACTTGAAACCTTTCCTGAAATGTCGGTTACCGAAATATCTTCCTCCTGCGGCTTTTTGAGTGAGACCTACTTTTTCCCATTTTTCAAGAAAAACGTTGGCATGACCCCTGCGGAATACAAAAAGCGCTTTGATCAAAAGCATTAATCCGTACCTTACCGCAATAAGCGGTTTATAATAATCAAATAAAAAGGAGAATAACATGGGAAAGATCACATTTATGGGTGCAGGTAGCACCGTATTCGCCAAAAACGTTATCGGCGACTCTATGCTGACTCCCGCACTTCGCGATTTCGAGTTTGCACTTTATGACATTGATGAAGAGAGACTTGAGGAGTCCTACATTATGGTATCCGCCCTCAACAAGAACATCAACGAGGGAAGAGCTACCATCACAAAGTATCTTGGCATCCCCAACCGTAAGGACGCACTCCGTGGCGCAGATTTCGTTGTAGACGCAATTCAGGTTGGCGGCTACGATCCTTGCACCATCATCGATTTCGAGATTCCTAAGAAATACGGCCTTCGCCAGACCATTGCCGATACACTTGGTATAGGCGGTATCTTCCGTGCGCTCCGTACAATTCCCGTGCTTCAGGATTTCGCCGACGATATGGCTCAGGTTTGCCCTCGCGCGCTCTTCCTAAACTATACCAATCCCATGGCAATGCTTTCGGGTTATATGCAGAGATATACAGATATCAAAACCGTAGGTCTTTGCCACAGCGTTCAGGTCTGCTCCAAGGAGCATCTTCTGACAGAGCTTGGAATGATCAACGACGTTAAAATGCCTATCAGGGAAAAGATCGCAGGAATCAACCATATGGCTTGGCTCCTCGAAATTGAGGACGCGGACGGAAATGACCTCTATCCCGAAATTCGCCGCAGAGCCTGCGAGATCCTTGATAATCCTCCCGAAAACTTCAGAGACCTCGTTCGTCTTGAATATATCCGCCGTCTCGGTTATTATTGCACTGAATCCAGTGAGCATAACGCTGAGTATAACAACCTCTTCATCAAGTCCAAGTATCCCGAGCTGATCGAACGCTACAGAATTCCTCTTGACGAATATCCTCGCCGTTGCATCAATCAGATCGCAGGCTGGAAGAAGGCAAAGGAAGAATATCTTAACGGTAACATTACTCACAAGCGTACACACGAATACGCTTCCTATATTATGGAATCTATTGTAACTGACACGCCCTTTAAGATCAACGGTAACGTGCTCAATACAGGCCTTATTACCAATCTTCCCACCGATGCGTGCGTAGAGGTTCCTTGTCTTGTTAATAAGCTTGGCATTCAGCCCACCGTAGTTGGTAAGCTTCCCACACAGCTCGCCGCTATGAATATGACCAACATCAATCCTCAGCTTCTTACCATTGAGGCTGCAGTAACAAAGAAGAAGGATGCGATCTATCAGGCAGCAATGCTCGATCCCCACACCTCCTCCGAGCTCTCGATCGACGACATTATCAAGATGTGTGACGATCTTCTTGAAGCAGAGAAGGATTGGCTTCCCACCTTTAATTGATCAAATCGATCAAATCATAAAAACACGGGATACTTCCAAGGAAGTATCCCGTGTTTTTTATTCAATAATCAATATTTGATCAGCGCTCAATACCGCTTGCTTTTTCAACCTTCTTCATAAACTTTGTGATAGAAGTGTTAGCGGAGCGCTCAAGTCCTGCAACGGTAGACGCGATGTTGGAGGATGTGTTCGCCTCGGTAACGGTTGCCATCATGTAGAGCAGCTGAGAACCGCCGAGGGTCTGACAGTAGGTCTGAGCAAATTCGCAGCATACGGTATCCCAAATGATTGCGAGCATCTGGCTGTCATCCGGAACGTCTGCAACCTGCTTACCGAGCATCTTCTCGTAGTAAGCGGTCTTTACGTCAGTACTGAAGAAAGCAAGAACCTCAAGAGTCTCACCAACCATCTGAATGTTGTTTACGTATGCGGGAACTGTGATATAACCACCCCACTGAAGGTGACGGTAGCCAACGTCCTTCTGTGCTGTATCCCAAAGAGGATAGGGAAGAACACCGAAGTTGATATCGTAATCAAGGTAACCAACGAGACGGGTCGATGCGCCGAGATGCATCAGAGTTCTGTTTGTGGTGATCGGAACTGTGTCCACGGAGGTGGTCATATAGTCGAACCAAGCACCGTTGGACTTGGAAAGGTTAAGAAGCTTATCAACAAGCTCTGTTGTCTTTGCGGCATTGGTTTCATTCATAAGCGAAACCTTATACTGACCGCTTGCGTCCATCTCAACGATGTTGATGTTGGAAGCGTGAAGGAAGCCGGGGAACTCGTTCCACTGACGACCGGAGATACCGAACGTATCGTCGGGAGTCTTACCGTCAGCGGTCTGGTCAATGTACACAAGGTTTGCAAGCTCGATCATCTGGTCAATAGTCCACTCATAGTCGCGAACCAAGTCGTAAACGCTCTTTTCAAGAGAATCGGCATACTGATCCATCATATCCTTGTTGAAGGTGATAACGTGTGTATGCAGAATGTTGAAATCATTATTGCCAAGGAAGTTCTTGTCGCCAATCGAAAGGTCTTCCATAAATTCCTGATTCCAATAATCAGCTTCAAGATTGATGCCGGGAACAGAAGCAAGGTCTGCAAGGTAGTTCTCGGATACGAGAGAGGGAACACCTTCATATACGTGGGTGATCAGCGTGTCAACCGAACCGTCCTTATTCTTAACAGCGGTCTTGAAGGGCTCTGTGTAATTGGTATGGGAACCGGTGTGCTTTGTTCCGACGACCTCAACGCCAAGATAATCACGGACCTTTTCCTGACGGGCAAAGATCGCCTCGGAGAGAACGTCGTTTTCACTTTCTTCAACCCAGTGGTAATCCATACTGTTGGAGTCGGTCATGATGCAAAGGAAGAAGTCTGCACCGTAGTTGTTTTCAGCAACGTCGGGCTTCGCTTCTGCTTCAACTTCCGTAGTAGCCTCATTGGAAGCCGCATCATTGCTCTGCTGTTCTTTTGTCTCATCCTCTTTTCCGCCGTCGCAAGCAACGAAAACCGAGAGCGTCATAATCAACGCAAGAAACAACGCAATAAGCTTAAAAGAATTTTTCATTGTATTTTCCTTTCTGAAATATAAAATTGCAATGTTATAATAACATATTTACGTAGCATTGTCAAGTGGCAACAGGAAAGATTGTTCAAACTGCCCATTGCAATTGTTTTCATTTACGAAGAACAATAAAAAACTCCGCCGAGAGAGACCCTTCGTAAAGAAGTTGTCTCTCTCGCTTTTTATCCCCACAAATTAAATGACACTTTACACAAAGGTTGTGAAAGTGTCATAGTGGGTTATATACTTTGAGACAGGTAAATACTTGCCGAAAAAAAGAATATTTTTCTCGGCGGGTAAAGTGATATTGCAAACTGAAAGTTTGCAGTGATATTTTTGCCAAACGGCAAAAGTGATATGAAAACCTATCGGTTTTCGTGATATTATATTCGCCTTAAAACTGTCCGAAGGACAATATCACTATGCGTAGCATAATATCACTGCGAAGCAATATCACTCGCCGTTAGGCGAATATAACTGAGGCGCACTTCCTTACGGAGTGCGCCTCGAGGCGGAGTTTTTTATTGAAATATTATTTGCCTGTAGCCTTTTCAACCTTCTTCATAAACTTTGTGATAGAAGTGTTAGCGGAACGCTCAAGTCCTGCAACAGAGGATGCAATGTTAGAGGATGTGTTAGCCTCGGTAACGGTTGCCATCATGTAAAGAAGCTGTGTGCCGCCGAGAGTCTGACAGTAGGTCTGAGCAAATTCGCAGCATACGGTATCCCAAATGATTGCAAGCATAGCACTGTCATCCGGAACGTCTGCAACCTGCTTACCAAGCATCTTCTCGTAGTAAGCTACCTTAACGTCTGCGCTGAAGAAGGAAAGAACCTCAAGGGTCTCACCAACCATCTGTGCGTCATTTACAAATGCGGGAACGGAAATGTAACCACCCCACTGAAGATGACGGTAACCAACGTCCTTCTGTGCGGTATCCCAAAGAGGATAGGGAAGAACGCCGAAGTTGATATCGTAATCAAGGTAACCAACAAGACGGGTTGTTGCACCAACGTGCATCAGAGTTCTGCCGGTTGTGATCGGAACTGTATCTGCGCTTGTTGTTCTGTAGTCGAACCAAGCACCGTTGGACTTGGAGAGGTTAAGGAGCTTGTCAACAAGCTGAGTTGTCTTTGTAGCGTTAACGTCGTTCATAAGAGCAACCTTGTACTGACCGCTTGCATCCATTTCAACGATGTTGATGTTGGAAGCGTGGAGGAAGCCGGGGAACTCGTTCCACTGACGACCGGAAATACCGTATGTATCGTCGGGAGTCTTACCGTCAGCAGTAGCATCGATGTAAACAAGGTTTGCAAGCTCGATCATCTGGTCAAGAGTCCACTCATAGTCACGAACCATGTCGTAAACGCTCTTTTCAAGGTGGTCAGCATACTGATCCATCATATCCTTGTTGAAGGTAATACAGTGAGTATAAAGAATGTTGTAATCGCTGTTACCGAGGAAGTACTTATCACATACGGAAAGGTCTTCCATGAATTCCTGATTCCAATAATCAGCATCGAGATTGATACCGGGAAGAGTAGAAAGGTCTGCAAGGTAGTTCTCGGATACGAGAGAGGGAACACCGTCGTAAACGTGTGTAAGCATCATATCAACGGAGCCGTCCTTGTTCTTAACAGCGGTCTTGAAGCCCTCAGTATAGGTCTGATGGTTACCTGCTGTCAGGGAGCCGACGATCTCAACGCCGAGATATTCACGAACCTTTTCCTGACGAGCAAAGATCGCCTCGGAGAGAACGTCGTTTTCGCTCTCTTCAACGAAGTGGGACTTGAAGGAGTTAGTATCCTGCATGATCCACAGGAAGAATTCTGCGCCGTAGTCGTTTTCAGGAACCTCAGGCTTTGCTTCTGTTTCTACTTCCGTAGTAACCTCGTTGGAAGCCACGTTGTTGCTCTGCTGCTCGTTGGTCTCATCCTCTTTTCCGCCGTCGCAAGCAACGAAAACGGAGAGCGTCATCAGCACTGCGAGGAGCAATGAAATGAGTTTTAAATAGGTTTTCATTTAAAAATTCCTTTCTGAATTTTAATAGTATTATTATAATAACACAAATTGCAAAAAATGTCAAGATTATTATTTTGTTTTTATGCAATAACGATAAATTATTTACAATTTATCCGCAAAAAATCCCGTCGGATCAATCCGACGGGATTTCGATATTTTATTTATCAAGAGCAGATCAGTTTGCGCCGATCTTTTCCATCTTCTTCAGGAACTTGGAGAGAGACTTGTTTGCAGAGCTTTCATACTGCTTAACAAAAGAAGCAAGCTCCTGACCGGACTCGGGCCAAGTTACGTGAGGAAGCATATAAAGGAAGCCGGGGCACTCGCCGGAGAAGGTCTGACCGAAGTCGGTACAAACGGTATCCCAAACGATGGAGAGCATCTGGCTGTCATCCGGAACGTCCGCAACCTGCTTACCGAGCAGCTTCTCATAGAATGCGGTCTGAACGTCCTTACTGTAGAAGGAAAGAACCTCAAGGGTCTCACCGGTTATGTTTTCGTTTGCGAGATAGTTAGGAATACAGAGATATCCGCCCCACTGCAGATGACGGTAACCAACGTCCTTCTGAGCCTCATCCCACATAGGATAGGGAAGAACACCGAAGGAAATGTCATAATCAAGGAAGTCTGCGATACCGATGGTAGGTGTAAGCTGCATAAGAGCTCTGCCGGATGTAAGAGAGATCGTAGATCCTGCAGCAGTCATGTAATCAAGATAGGTGCTGTTGGACTTGGACAGCTCGGTGAGCTTATCAACGAGCTCGGAGGTCTTCTGCTTGTTGAGATCGTTCATTACGGAGACCTTGTACTGTCCGCTTGCATCCATATCAACAAGATTGATGTTGCTTGCGTGCAGGAATCCGATCCACGGTACCCACTGCATACCGACAAGACCGAACGTATCATCATCAGTCTTACCGTCAGAAGTTGTGTCGATGTATACGAGGTTTACAAGCTCGATCATCTGATCAAGAGTCCAAGTGTAATCGCGTACCATATCGTAAACGCTTACTTCAAGTGCGTCTGCATACTTATCGAGCATATCCTTGTTGAACGTAATAACGTGAGTGTAAAGGATATTGAAGTCGCTGAAGCCGAGATAATGCTTATCTGCGATAGAGAGCGCGTCCATAAAGCTTGCATTCCAATGATCCTGCTCAAGGTCGATGCCGGGCATATTGTCAAAGCTTCTGAGGTAAGCCTCGGTAACAAGACCCGAAACGCCGGTATCAACGTGTGTGATCAGGGTATCAACAGAGCCGTCCTTATTCTTAACGGCGGTTTTGAAGCCTTCCGTATAGGTCTGGTAGTTTCCTGCCAAGGAACCCATAATTTCAACTCCAAGATATTCAAGGACCTTCTGCTGACGAGCAAACAGAGCCTCGGACATAACGTCGTTGTCACTTTCCTCTACCCAATAATATTTCATGGGGTTAACGTCGGGAAGAACAGAGAGATAGAACTCGGTGCCGTAATCGTTTTCAGCGATCTCGGGCTTTGCTTCTGTCTCTACTTCGGTTTCAGTTTCGCTGGAACCGAGGTTTTCAACCTGCTTATCATCCGTTTCCTCTTCCTTGCCGCTATCGCAAGCTACAAGAGCAGAGAAGACCATAAGCAATGCCATAACCAATGCAAGCAATTTAATTTTGGTTTTCATAATTTTATTTCCTTTCTGAAATTTGATTCTTGCACTAATTATTGTAGCACAATATGTTTTCAAAGTCAAGACAAATCTGTTAATTTCATACAAAAATTAAAAGAACGCCTCACCGATTGGCGGTGAAGCGTTCTGAATATTCCAATCAATTGATAACTTCCATCTTGTTCATATACTTTTTGATCAATGCATCAACCGTGCGCGCTCTGCTTGCAACGTAGGACGCAAGATTCTCGTATGCATTTGCGTGTGTGACTCTTGCCATCATGTAAAGCATTTCGGTATTGATAACGTTGGCGTAAGTCTGAGCAAATTCGGTACAAACGGTATCCCAAACGATTTCAAGCATCGCGCTGTCATCGGGAACGTCCGCAACCTGCTTGCCAAGCATTTTCTCATAGTAAGCGGTCTTTACGTCCTGGCTGTAGAACGACAAAACGTCAAGGGTCTCGCCAACCATCTGCTGATTGGAAACGAACGAAGGAACACAGATGTAGCCTCCCCATTGGAGATGACGGTAACCAACGTCCTTCTGCGCGGTGTCGAACATAGGATAGGGAAGAACACCGAAGGCAACGTCGTAATCAAGATAGGTGATCAGGTCGTTGGTAACGCTGATGTGCATCAAGGTTCTTCCGGAGGTGAGGGGAACGGAGTTCTCTGTAGTCGTCTGATAATCAAACCAACAGCAATTCGACTTGGAAAGCTCATAAAGCTTATCGACAAGCTGAGACGTCTTGGAGGAGTTCTTTTCATTCATCACGCAAACGGTATACGCGCCGCTTTCGTCAGGCTCAATGATATTGATGTTGCATCCGTGCAGGAAGCCTGTCGTCTCGTTCCACTGACGGCCCGAAATACCGAACGTATCGTCCGTGGTCTTACCGTCAGCCGTAGCATCCACGTAAACCAGATTCGCAAGAGAGATCATCTCGTCAATGGTCCATTCGTAATCGCGAACAAGATCGTAAACACTCTTTTCCATGGAGTCCGCATATTGCTCCATCATCTTTTTGTTGAAGGTGATCACGTGGGTATAAAGAATGTTGAAATCGCTGAATCCAAGGTAATACTTTCCCGCAACCGAAATGGATTCCATGAAATCTGCGTTCCAATAATCCGCTTCAACGTTGATTCCGGGATAGTCCGCAATGTCAGCGAGATAATTCTCCGAAACGAAGCTTGCTACGCTCTCGTATACGTGAGAGAGAAGCGTGTCCACGGAACCGTCCTTGTTTTTAACAGACGTTTTGAAGGGATCTGCATATTCCTTGTACGTACCCGCAGGAGTACCGACGATGTTTACTCCAAGATACTCGCGTACCTTTTCCTGACGGGCAAAAAGTGCCTGCGACATAACGTCGTTTTCACTTTCCTCAACCCAATAATACTTCATAGGGTTACTGCCCTCGTAAATCGAGAGATAGAAGTCCGAGCCGTAATCGTTTTCAGCAACGTTGGGCTTCGCCTCGGTCACTTCCTCGGTTTGTGTTTCGGTTGTCTGATTGACCTCGCCCTGCTGCTCGGTCTCAACGTTCTCATCGCTCTCGCAGGACGCAAGAACAGGGAGTATCATAACCACAGCAAGAATAAGTGCCAATATCTTAACGAAAGATTTCATAATATTCTTATCCTTTCATTTATTTTTAAAAACTGATTATATCATACCACATCGGAAATAAAAAGTCAATCGTTTTTGAAAATTAAGCTGAATAAAAAATCGGAAGGGCAAACCAAAGTCTGCCCTTCTTAATCTTATAATCTCAGAAAACGGTTTCGATCAGCTTCGTGCAAGCATCCGGCGAATATCTCCAGCGGTCTATATGCTTCACCGTGCCCCCGTCAATAAAATATTTCAATCTCGGTGAGGGAAGCTCTCCCTTGTAAGAATCGATCAGCACGAGCTTGATCTTCATCCTCTCGGGAATGATATTTTTTATGTAAACAGCCGCCAAGCGCCCCACGCTGTCATCCCCCGACTGAAGCCCGGCGTCATCCTTCAATTCGGCAAGCCCCGCAAGATTGGGCGCCAGCTCAATGAAGATCCCGTAGCTTTCAACGCTGCGTATGATCCCCGCCACCGTCTGTCCCGGCTCAAACAACGCCGCATTCTCCTCCCAAGTACCGAGAAGCTCCCGCATCGAAACAAAAATGCGAGCCTTTTCATAGTCGATCGATTTTACTACGGTGTATATGATCATACCGTTGTAAAGTCTGTCTCTCGGATGGGAAAAACGCGATACCGATATGCAATCGACAGACAAAAGGGAAACGATCCCGCATCCAATATCAACAAATGCCCCAAAGCTGTCAAGATGGGTAACGCGCGAGCAAATGACGTCGCCGGGTATCAGATCCGATACGTAATTGTTCATACACTCTATCTGTGCCTCCCGTCGCGAGAGGATCGCGCAAGCCGAGCCGTCCCGCTCTACGATCCCCGTCACTTTGAAGCATACGGGCTTGCCGACTCTTGTAATGATCGCAATGTCCTTAATCTCATCGCCGTTTTTATTGTAGCATACCTCATCCCTCGGTATGATCCCGATGATCCCGTGCAGATCGACGTGAAGATTCATATCTCCGTCGCAAAGCAGGGCAGTGCTTTCCATAATGATCCCCGCCGCCATTGCTCGCTCAAGCCCCGACCTGCCCAATGCCAACAGCTCTCTGTTTTGCGCCGTTCCGAGCAGTAAGCCCTCCGGCTTGTAAATGTTTGCCATAGTCATTATACCTCCGCCTTTTTGATCTCATACGTTCAAAGAATATGACGGTGAAGCAGGAAAATAGAACAAAACGCAAATTTTTTCAAAAAATTCGAAAAGCTTTGATATAAAAAGGAATTTTCGAAAAAAAATTTTTGACATCATTTTTGAGCAAACATATCAAAAAAGCGAGAATAAACGAGAATACGAGAGATTAGTAAATGCTAAATTTGAATTTCGAAAAAAATTTCAAAAAAGGTATTGACAAACAATAATTGTTGTGATATAATATCCAAGGTTAAAAAAAGAACACTAATTTGGAGGATAACTAAAATGTCTACATTTATGCAGAAAAAAGAAGCAGTTGTCCGCAAGTGGTACGTTATCGACGCAGCAGGTAAGCCCATGGGTAGAACCGCTGTTGTTGCAGCAGACCTTCTCCGCGGAAAGAACGCTCCCGAATTCACACCCAACGTTGACTGCGGTAACTTCGTTATCATCATCAACGCAGATAAGGCAGTTCTGACAGGCAAGAAGCTTGAGCAGAAGTATTTCTACAGACACTCCGGCTACATCGGCGGCCTCAAGAGCATTCAGTACAAGAAGCTCATGGCAGAGAAGCCCGAGTTCGCAATGGAAACAGCAGTAAAGGGAATGCTTCCCCACAACTCTCTCGGTAGAGCAGCAGCTACTAGACTCAAGGTTTACGCAGGCGAGGCTCACAAGCATGAGGCTCAGAAGCCCGAGACCTACGAGTTTTAATTTTAGGAAAGGAAGGAAGTAAACCTATGTATACAAGTGCAAAGCCTTATTTCTACGGCACAGGTAGAAGAAAGAAGTCCGTTGCTCGCGTAAGAGTATATCCCGGTAACGGTCAGATCACAATCAACGGTAAGGATATCGACGAGTATTTCGGCCTCGAAACACTCAAGCTTATCATCAACCAGCCCTTCTCCGTAACAGGTACTATGGGCAAGTTCGACATCGTTGCTAACGTAAACGGTGGCGGTATTTCCGGTCAGGCAGGTGCGATCCGTCACGGTCTCGCAAGAGCTCTTCTCCAGGCCGATCCCAACTCTCGTTCTGTTCTCAAGAAGGCAGGC
>JAFTRQ010000069.1 GCA_017462125.1 Clostridia bacterium
GATGGATCCGGCACAGTGCCAAACTGAGTTTTGCAGGAATAATACCAATATTCATAATCTATGAAGGCAAGTGCCTTCTGCTTCTTTTTCTTAAACAATTGATTACCTCGTCAATTCGCTACGCCTGCGAGCTTCTTTTCTTCGTCGGTTGCTTCCTCGCAATCGGCTCTTTCTTCTTCCTCATAATACTCATCCTCAACGGGCTTCCACGCCTCGCCGAACTTGATGTCCTTGAAGAGCGCCATAAGACCGGTAAGCTGCTTGAGTCTGAGGATCTCATCCTTATCCATACCGAGATGCTTGGAGATCCACGCATCGCTTCTGCCAACCTCGTGAAGCTCCTTGATGATGTTGCTCATCAGATCAACGTCGTGTGAGCCGCGTGCTCTGTTATGACGAATGGTGGACGCCATGCGGTTATCGAGTGATTTATTGATAACCGATACAGGGAGCTTACCTCCCTCGCGCTCGTAGATGTCGGGATAATCAAGCATTACTCGGTAACGGTGGAAACCGTCAACGATAACGTAAATATCCTTATCCTTAACGTAGTAGCACACGATCGGCATCGTGTAGCCATCTTCTTTGATGCTGTCGTAAAGCAGCTTCATTTCGGGCGGAGCTACGGAGTTAGGGTTATATGTATTGGGTTTAATCTTTTCGATCGGCACTGCGATCACGTTGTATACGGGACTTTGAAAAGCCATTTCAGTCACCTACCTTACTGTATTTTCTCTTGAGGACATCCACGCGCTTCTGCTGCTCCCTTGTAAGACCAAAGCCCATAAAACGGCAGGTATGGTCGTTTTTGAGGATGCAGTAGCACATTCTCTTCCAGCTTGGAATGTCCTTTGAGGATTTGATATCGTCCGTGTGGTCGGGTATCTTGTCGAGGAAGATCACACGGGAGTTTTTCATAACGGTATAATTGGATACACCGTTTCTTCTTATGTTGTAGCCCTTATCGATCAACTCTTGAATGACGTTCTCTTCAAGACCGCCACCGGTTTCGTGCCAGAATTTGATCGAGGTCTTGAACTTCTCTACGTAGTTTTTGCGAAGTCTCGGAGGAAGCGTATCAAGCAAGAACTTCGTATAGCTCTCCCAAGTATGTCCCTCGGGCAAGGTCAGGTTGCGGTAGCCCATTGCCTTGGAACGTCCGTATATGGCTCCGAAGTTAGCCCCGCGCACTCTGCCTACGAGCTTCGACCACATCTCGGGGTCTAAAACGCGATATAAATGCAAACTATCCTTTGCGTAATCGTTGAAAGGAGAGGCTACGCGCATCTGGTCGGGCTTGAGTCCCGCCATATAATACATATCGTAAAGCTTGTTATAATCATACTCAAAAGCGGAGTATGCGTGCCACACGTCGCTATGAGACCAGTCATAAAGAGGTGAGGCTGCCCATACGTCCTTGAACTGCTTGGATATCCAACACTCGCCGTTATAGCCGTATTTCTTATTAAGGAAACCACTATAACGCTGTAAGGACTCGTCCGCTCTGATTCCAAGCAAACAGACAGTCTTTCCACCGCCGTGCTCCTGACGGTACCACCGCCCGAACTGCTTTGCAAGATCCTCTTGGTTCATTCGGTAGTGATAGGTAGTCATCGGGTTGTTCTTCAGATTGATCACGTAATCGTGCTCTGGCATCGGTCTGCACCAAGACTCCTCTTTCGTATCATCCCACGGATACCAAAACATCTGATAGCTGCTCATAGCCGTTCTCGTTGCCATCGGCAAACATACCCAATAGGGATACACTTCGTCCTTGATGTGCTCAAAGGTTCTCTCTACGTACTCTGTCGTAAAGTGATACTGCGCCTCAAAGTCCTGATGGAAGACGCCGATCTTCTTTTCGGGATAATACTTTCTTTGAAAGTCCAGTGTCAGATTGAGAAGAAGACCGCTATCCTTGCCTCCCGAAAAGGAAACAAAGATATTGTCAAACTCTTCAAAGATAAGCCTGAGCCTTTCCTGCAGGGCATCATACACGTTCTGCCCTATATATTGCCTTGTCATATACATTCTTTTCTTTGTCCTCGTTTTGCCCCTTCAATCCTTGGGGAGTGTTTCAACCTTTTCCATAATATCCTGCACATCACAATCCAGTGCAACGCAAATTTTGAGA
>JAFTRQ010000070.1 GCA_017462125.1 Clostridia bacterium
CCGATTGGCAGGGTGTCAGCTCCAACTTGGAGAAGCTGCCGTATTACGCGCAGATGCTCAAAAAGAACACTCCCAAGGCAAAGCGCAAGCCTACAAAAGCATCCGAGCTTTTCACCTTTGCTACCGAGCAGGGGTGGGAGAAGAAGCTTGATTCCGATATCCTTGAACGTATCAAGGCGCTTGTCGGTACGTATGAGAGCTGTCTGAAGCGTATCCGTGCAAGTCAGCACCTACCGAACGCCAAGGCAAAGAAAAAAGGCATTAACCGCGTCCTGTTTATGCGTGACGAGGAAAACACCTACGATGCGGACGAACTTTACGCTCTGTTTGTCAATCTCCCTGCCGACCGCGTGAGCGAGATCCGCCGTGCAATACGCGAGGAAAAGTGGCAGTTTATGACCGAGGATCAGAGAACGTTGTTCCTCTGCAAGTATCTGCCCGAGGATGAATTTACCGAGTATTACGATCTGTTCTCGGATTTCCGTTGCGGCGGTTACCGTTTGCTCGGAGATCTGATTATGGATACCGACAACGATAACATTCAGCAGAACCGCGCACGGCTGCACTATGAGGGCGACTCTCCCGAAATGACGGCTCTGCTCAAAGCCTATACGGATAAGTTATCCGGGACAAACTACCGCGAGGCGGTTGCCAAGAAGTGCTTGGAGCTTGTCAAGGGCATCTGCAAGCCTGCCACGGCGGTCAAGTACGTGGTGGCGCTCAATAAGCGGTCATTCCTTTGGGACGTGCTTTGGGAATCCGTTGAGAAATTTGCGCTGAAGAAGTGAGAAAGGATAATGATAATGGACAAACAGTTATTTCTAATTTTGAATCTTTTTTCTTTAATAATGAACCTCGGCTCAATTTTTTTCATAAGGCAAATAATTTGGTCTATTGTGTGGTGCGATAAGGGCGGCAAATATAATCACTTACGAAAACTTAAGGAAAATCAAGGTTTTGTATCTAAATACAGTATGGTATACTTAAGGACGTATACAAACGATCACTCAAAAGCATTTGATTTTTGGCTGACGGTAAAAAGGATACAAACTGTTTTCTGTATTGCGAGCGTGTTGCTATCTGTCGTGTTTGCGTTCATATATGACTCGGTTGTGGTTTTTGCTAATAGTTATTGTATGGTATATACGATAATCTCCTTTTTGGTAGCAATTTGCTTTACATTACAATTTGATACAAACCGTAACACAAAATATGATAGAGCACGTATTAGAAAGAAGAACAGCAGAAAATCTATATAGATAATAAGTAAAATGTGGTATCACTATGACAAACGAATGGAACGAATATAAAGCTTATATCGGTCAGCCGACCTATACCGTATCAAACGGTAAGGACACCACCTTTCTCGGCAGGTTTACCACCGATATGATCAAGGATTTCAAGGGCTTTGCCCGAATTTTCACCATCCTTGCCCGCGGGTATCTTTTTCACAATGCCGACGGAACGCTCAAGGACGGAGATCCGCGTGAACGTATCGATTACGCCCGACGCGCGCTCTGTGCGTGGTGCAGTATGCCCGACAAAAAGAAAAATGCCACTCCAAGTGCG
>JAFTRQ010000071.1 GCA_017462125.1 Clostridia bacterium
AAAGTTAATTACCGTTATGATAACGATGCATCTTTTCGTTTTTTTCAAAGTACCTCCTTAAAAATCGGTCAGCGGTGCTGCCGAACCATACAAACCTGACTTCGTCTTTTTGGGCTTTTCCTCGGGTATGACGGGAGAAATCTCCGGCTCATCATCTATCACTTCCGGATAGTAATCGTAGACCGATACCTGTCGGATCATTTTTGAGTATGGATGGCGCGTATAGTCCAGCTTGTCAAGCATCAATACGTTACATCCACGAACAACACAAAGCATTTTTTCATTTGGGATTCGCAGCACCTCGTCCGGAGTCAGCAGCTTTCTCCTGCCCATTCCTTCGACGTGTCGGTACTGCGGGATGATCTGAGCGATGGTGATCGTTCTCCTCATCGTCATCGTGGTGTTGACCTCGATACTCATCTCACCGCACCGATTGGAAAAGTATTTGGCACTGACCTCATCGGTGCATCCCAGCATCAGCTGGATGTCCATATTGCCGATGATCTCAGCCCACAAATTATTTGGGTATCGGTTTTGCAGCTGTCCAAGCGACTGAACAGCGAGCATCACGCGGATCTCTCTGGATCGGCATACGCTTAAGAATCTGGTAAAGTCGGAACCATCCTCCGCACCGCCAAGCTTACCGATGTTATTAAACTCATCCAGCACGAGGTTGACCGGCACGGGACATCTGCCGCCGTTACTGTCCGCGAACCTTGTAAGCTTGATCATCAGGAAGGAAAAGAAAAGCGATGACAAAAATGCCATCGTCGTATCTTGGTCACTGAGTATTAGGTAGTAAGCGCATTTCTTTTTTCCGGGTGCCGTCAGGTCGATATCCGAGCGCGAGGTGATATTCTGAACCGCCTTGTTCTGCATCACCTGCAATCGTGTACCGAGTCCAAGTATGATACCCGAACGAACCGTGTCACTGGATTGCGCGAACAGATTGAAGGGTGCTCTTGCGGGGTGATCGAGCGGCAAGCGTGAGAACATTGTCATGAGCTGATTCTCACTGTTCTGTGTGAGCAGCTGATAGACTGCGGGGAGATGCTTCTCCGAGGGCTTACGCGTAGGATCCTTATCAATATAAAGCACGAGTGCCTTTAAGAGATTTCCCTCTCCGTTGTCCCAGAAGTGGTCGCCCTTTCCGGAACTGGTATTGCCGATAATTACGTTGGTCAATACCTGAGCTAAGAGCGTATCTCCCAAAAGGTCGCTCATACAGTTCCACGAGTCGCTGTTTGCGGGGCTTACGAGATTGAATACCTTCACCTCATACCCATTTGCGCGAAACATCTCCGCAGTGTCGGTATACAGCTCACTCTTAGCGTCGCAGATGACTACCGACTCGTCGTTCTTCAAATGCTGGAAGAGAGCGTTTCTGATGATCGCCCTCGACTTCATGGTTCCCGACGCGCCGCAGATGGCGATGTGCTTGTTGAGTCGGGTATCTCTGGGCATACAGACCGTCTTTCCCTCATACTCTCCTAAAATAACGCCTTCCGCTTTTTCGGGAGTCGTCAGCTCCAGCATATTCTTCATTTCCTTATCGGTCATAAAGGTTGCCGTACCGTATACTCCCGAGTCGCTCATCGTAAAGCCGCGCGGATCCTTCTTCTTTCCGTCAAAGCGGTCGTAGAGCTTATAGATGAGGAAGATCACTCCTCCTACGGTAAGGATGGCGAGCAAGCTGTATAAGCCTCGAAGTGTGAACGCCTGCCCGAGGCAGGTGATGGGGTTCAGACTCGGCGGCTTCATGGTAACGTTGCCCGTAAGCCCGTCTGCTCTCATCCACTCGGAATAGTTGTTCGCGATCTGCGCGATGAGTCCCGAGACGTATAAGAGCATAACCAAAGCCAGTATGACGCAACCGATTGTCAGGATAAACCGTTTTTTGTCTTGGATCTTAAATTTCATCTTTCTCCTTTCCGATACCGAACTCATTTTCAAGAGTCCCGATATCTATTGTTTTGATTGCGACGCCATCACCGAGATATTGCCGCAGATAACCCACCTGATGGGGAAAGCACAGTACCTCGTGCCTTGCCTGTACGTGCTCGATTCCCTCTCGATAGCGAATGAGTCTGGCAATGTCCCCATCAAAGTGAGCAAGAATATATGTGCCGTCCACAAAGGCGTCGTACTCAAAAAGTCCCGCATCAAAGGATCTGTCGGCGTCGTCAAAGAGCATCTCCAAAAGCTGCTCTCTCCATCTCGGTATGAGGAAGAAGCGAAGCTGACGGATGCCCTCCTGATCTAAGGGCACGTAATGGATGTGCGAGTAGATACTGTCAAACCGATATTCCTTCTGCCTGTCCTCACCTGCAGCGTTCAGGGTGCTGAGTGCCACCTCGCCATCATTACCGAACAGGATCGCCGAGTCAACCTCGCGGATCCCCGCATTCATTCGGGATAGCTCGGTGAGGGCTTGTCTTGTTTTGAACTCGCCCTTACCGCACCACTTCATTGCCGCGTTTCTCGTGTTGTATACCGCATAGCATTTGCCTTCGGTAAAGAGTGCGCCGACGATCCTCGTATACATCGTTTTGTTCATATCGACCTCGAAGGTTCCCTTGAGGCTACGCGAGGAATAAAAGGAAGGCTTTTCCACAACGTCGAGTATCCGCTCGGATTGCAAAGGCGTGAGATGGTAGGGCCGGATATCCAGCCCCACCTTCATAAACATTGCGGTCGCCTCAGCTACGCGGTGATTGCGGATGATATGGCTTGCATCTCCCCGGAACTTATGATCCTTGAAGGCTATTTTGTAATACTCATCCGCACCGATCCATTCCAGTATAGGAAGAGCCTTTCGGTACAGGCGCACCGTCTTTGCCCCACCCTTACCGGATACAGTCAGGAGCTTGGTCGTAAGCTTTCGTCCCGTCTCGGTATGAGAGAAGGTTTGCTTCTCTGTGAGCTTTGAGATGAGCGCTTTATACACCCTCTCACGACCAAGCAGGTGTATGGAGCAATTCGGAAATTCGCCCACGACCGATAGCAGTGTGAGAAGCTCGAAGGCTTGACTGCCTCGGCGGATGAACGTCATTTCGAACACCTCGAAGAATTGCGAATTGCGCCATAAAGACTGCTCTCTTTGGCGTAATTTTTGAGCCTTGAACGGGCAAAATGGGTAGGAACGGTACGGTTTTTGGGTATTTGATTTTTTATGTAATTTCTGTGAGCGTTTTTCGGCTCATTTTTACATAAAAAATTCGGGGCTTTTTTACGGCGTTTCATACAGCTTTACCCCCTCCTTCGGCATCCCTTGTTCCGTCTCAAGCCACCTTGCAAATTCGCTTCGCGGAACGACGTAAACCTCGGTTCTCTCCACGTCTCCGACACCGCTGCAATAGAAGTGAGAGCAGTATGCGGGGGCATCATCGACCAGCACGTAAAGGGTAACGATATCCGCTACAGTATTGACCTCGATATTATCGTGATCTCTCTTCAAGCGCTCCTGTCTCTCCTCGGTATATACGTGTCGGAATACGAGAACCGCCCCGTGATACCTCTTGCGGATGGATTTGTTCTTATGAAAATATCTGTCCATTGCGGGATAAAGAATATCCTTCAGATAGTCGGTAGATCCCTTTCCCTTTTTGGGAAGCAAAAGCGGAAGTCTGAGCGCAAACCACCCTTCCTTCGTGAACCCGATCTCTACGGGAACCTCCTCCTTTATGATTGCCGAAACGTATCGGGCTGCTCTCGGATTACCGGTGTGCACGGGAAGGCATCGGGTATTCAAAACGATCTTTTCGGAGAGTCTTTCCAGACGAAAGCACTCGTCGTATGCCTCCTCCACATCTCCCTTTTCATAAAGGATCTGCACGGTTTCCGCGCTCTCCTTTGCTTTTCCTAACAGTCGGTTTACCTTTTCTACAGTGTAGCTGAATTTGTTACTCATTGATTTTTTCCTCCGTGTAAAATGTGATTTCGGGTTCGTCCTCTCCGTTATAGTCAACGGTCGCAAACAAGCAATCCGCCTTGGGCAATCGCAAGGAATGAACCATTGAAATGTGAGGGACGACGATAATATATTTCAAATCCTCCTCGGGCTGAAGAAGCCGCAAATTGCTTCCCTCACCCTCGTAAATGACTACGATCTCGTAGCCGGTGTTGTCCTTCAAAAAGAAAATCTGTGACGGGTACGATGCCGGATAGTGTGCCCTCGTTTCCACCTGATCGATGAATTTCAAAAGCACCCATACGGCAAGAATCGTTCTTTGATCCGGCTTACAATAGGGGTCAAGTCCGATATAATACCCGCCGCTGATCTCTGAGATCATCATTCTCTTTTTCATACTTTTGATAATCCGCTCGACTGTCGCAGTTTCCTTTTGCAACATACGGATGAGCTGCTTTCTCGTCAGCACACCGTATTGCGACAGCCATTGAAGGATAAGCATTTCCTCTTGCAAAAGCATTGTCTTTTACCTCCTATTCTTCGTTTTTCTTTCGCCTGTTGGCAAGTATTTTTTGAAGCTCCGCACGGTCAGTGGTGATCATTTCCTGCTCGGACTTTGATGCCTTGACGACCACGGGAACCTTGTTGTTTCCCGAGCACACAAGTGCTTCTCCTCTCTCAAAGCGAGTGATCGAACGAAGCTCCGTTTTGGATAGCTTCAATACCTCCTTGACGTACTCGGCTTCATCGTACTCAAGATTGAGAACGATCTTATTTTGGCTATTGTTGATGATTGCCCTTCCGTATCTTCCGTCGTCAAGACCGAAGAAATCGGAAAGGTCTTGGGTTGCCGCAACCGCCGCGCCGCCAAAGCCTCGGATAGTCTTGAAGATGGTCAGGCAGAATTCGGCTGCCATCTTGTTTGAGGATGCTCCGACGAGCTGCCATATCTCGTCAATGATGACCGCCTTTTTCTCGGTGATATCGGACTTGATCTTATCCCAAATATAATCGAGGGCAATCACCATTCCAACGGGAAGAAGCTTCCCTTTCAGCTCTGACAAATCAATTACAATGAATTTGTTTGACAGGTCTACGTTCGTCTGCTGATTGAAGGATTGGGCGGAACCCGTAACGAATCGGCTGAGAATGACGGCGATACGCTCGGTCATCTTATTATCCTTGAGGTTCTTGTAGAGATCCCCGAGAATCGGCATAGGCTTCATCTTGGGCGGAGTTGCATTTATATCCTCATACAGACTGTCGTTATCGTGAGTGATTCCGAAGTCGGCGTAGGTTTTCAGAAGTGCCTCATCGAGAAGCTGCTCTTCCTCATTTGACATATCGGGTATCAGCAGCGAGAAAAAGATCATCAACTGCTGTATCTTCCGGGCGAGCATCGAAACGTCCTCGATAGGCGAATCCTCGTCAATCAAGGTTGCTTCGGGTGAAACCGTGTGCCGTATTTCCATGACGTTGATACAGTGGGGTGAGCCGGGAGCGATCTTCACAAAGCTGCCTCCGATTCGGTGGCAAGCCCTATGGAATTCGTGTCCCTTGATGGGCGCGATGGTGAAGCATTGAATCCCCCTCATTCTCATTCGGAGTGCTAAAAGCTGGAGCGTAAAGGTCTTTCCCGCACCGCTCGTACCGATGATGTTGAGGTTCGCATTCTTATGCTTTCGGGTATTAAAAAGGTCAACCACACACAGAGAATTGTTGTGTTGGTTGACACCGAGGAGAACGCCGGAATCATCCGACATCTCAAAGCTTGTGAAAATATAGGTAGAAGCCGCACCGCTTGTCAGCACGTTTCGCTTAGACTTCTTTTCAAGGTGAGGCTCGATATACAGAAACGGCATCACGGAACGCAGTGCCGCCTCCTGCTGAAATTTGCAATCCGAAAGCTGCATATCCATTGATTTCATCATATCCACGATCTGCTGCTTTCTCCAAAGCATCTCGTCAAGCGTTCTTGCGGATACGGTGATGAACACCGACATATAGAACAGATCCTCGTTGTTATTGGCGAGTCCGTTCTTGATGTAGTATCCTGCCTGAATGGAATTGGTCAGCTCCTCGTAATCGGTGCTGGTATCCTGAATGCCCTTGATTTTGGTTCTGTTGAGGCGGATGCGCTGAGCGACCTTATCAATCGTTTTACTTCTGCCCTCTCGCCTCAGATGCACGTCCACGTCGATCCCCTCACCCGCGTTGATAAGCATTGACATCCAACCTGCTCTCACCGTTCCGGGATACCCGTCGCCCTTGACGTAAAGGAAGGAATAATAAAGTCCGTCCATAATCACGTAAGAGCTTTTCGTAAGGTCGATCCCGCGCGGGGATATAAAGTTCAGAATCGGGATGTCGGGGATATCGTCCACGCCAAGCGTTTTTCCCTCCATCTTCATACGGTCAAGTATGATGCGCTGAACTCTGTCTGCAAAAGGCTCGTCGGTACAGGAGCGACGGTTGAAATACATATAAAGGATCTCAGCCGCCGCTTCATCGGGATTGCTTGGTGAAATAATGGCATTTCCGCATTGTGAGAAATACGCTCTTGCGTTCTGCTCTGCCGTTTGCAGCATCCCGTAGATCTTTCCGAAATCATCGGATCTTTGGTAATCCTCGTATTGGAAAATTAAAAAGAAACGTCTTGTGAGCGCTTCTCTGCTTCCGACGTCGCGGATAAGCCCAATATACCCTTCTGCAAGCTCCTTGCATCTTGGGTTGTTCTCCCGTTTCAGCTCCTCGCGCAGCATTGCGATATGCTTTTCGGAGTCCGCCTTTCTCGTTACCGATTTGAACTGCAACCGCATCGGCGAGATCTTCAACCAGCTTGCGAAGGATGATATGATACCAAGCTGCTCTTCTTCTGATCGAAGCATAAAGTTGATCGGCTCAATCTCGAGTATTTTGATATATCTGCCATCGGTCGTCTCAATGATGCCGTGGCGAATGTTCTTAACGGGAATAAAGTCCTGTACGTATTCATTTTTCGGTTTGCTCATCGTCGGGCCTCCTGAAATGCAGCTTTCGCTTTCTTGAAATATGCTTGAATATATGTCCTACGTATTGGAACAACGAGTCACCGTCGATCCCCATCATTGAAATCATTCCAAGTGGGATCAAGGTAACTACCGCAACGATGACCTTTGCCGTTGTCGGCATCGGGATCAGAAACAACTCAACGTACCCGAACACCACAAGAAGAATCAGCGTCTCGATTGCGTTTCTCGGGGCTATCATTCCCCCGAACAGCTTACCGGAGTCCGTATAGTTTGCCGGTATTGCATAGGTTTGTTTTTCGTCCATAGTATTTTCTCCTTTCCGTTATTGTTCGGGAATGCCCGCGAGTGTCTTCTTTAATGACTCAGCCAAAAATTCAACGTACTCTTGGTTCGTGATCCCGTAGTTTTGGTACGGGGCATTCGGATCGACACCGAACGCCCCAAGAATTGTGCCCTCATTGTACCTGTTGATGGTTACGACAACGTAGGTAATTGTTTTCGTCGTGGTCTGACCGTTCACCGTTACACTCAAGTCTTTCTTTTTTTCGGTAGCCTCAACGCTAAACAACTGATCCGAAACGCTGTCAAGCTTACCGACCAATTGCGCCTTGCTCGTTCCGCTTTGTCCCATTGCAACGGAATACGCCGCCAAGAAATATTCAACGTCATAATCAAACGCTTCATCAAGAGAGGTTAAGAAATCTCCTTTTGAGTATTCATGATCGTATTTTTCATCCGCCATAATTCCCTGCGCCTTTCGGACCGCCTGTGCGTATGCGCTCTGTACCGAGCCTTCTACCGCAAGTGATAGGTCGTCGTAGGAAGCGTTGAAGGTGTTGATATCAACGGTTTCCTCTTGACCAAACCCGAACATATCCCCAAACATATCGGTTATGTTTTGAAAGATAATATTCGGTAATGAAACGATACAGGCAATGAGAAGCACGACCACGAGACAGATACAAATGAGGATCTTGAACAGCGTATGGCGCATAGCCCATGCAGCCGATATGATCGCTCCCCAAGGACCGCCCGCCGCTGTTCCCGCCGCGATCTCCGAGACCGCCTTTCCTGTTTCAACGCCTGCCTTGACCGTGGCAGCAGCAGAGTTTACGGTTGCCTCGGCTCCCTTGGCTGCCGCCTGCTTTGCCGCTTGCTTGCCGGCCTCTTTTCCTGCATTCTTGCCTATGTTTTTTGCCGCGTTTCGCGCTTGCTTTGCGGCGTGCCCATAGTTGTCCTGACCGTCGCCCATCTGCTGCTTGCCCGGTTCTGCCATAATAATCATCTCCTTTCTTTCATTTCGTTATATATACGGCGCTCGGCTGTTGCGAAGTGCTCTTCGTTCAGCTCAAAGCCGATATATCTTCTGTTTGTTCTGATACAGGCAACGATCGTTGAACCGCTGCCCATACAGTTATCCATCACGACGTCACCTTCGTCGGTATACGTCTTTATTAAGTATTCAAGCAGTGCAACCGGCTTTTCGGTTGGATGCTCTGCACAGCTTGGATGAGCCTTCGGAAAGACCAAAACGCTTGTCGGATATTTTTCCGTGCTTCCGCATCTTACGTCGTCCGTCGGCTCAAAGCTTCCGTAATTTTGGTTCTTCATAGCCTTATCCTTATACGCTTTCCCTTTGCCGTGAAGCGGCTGTCCCTCTGTAAACTGCGGGCGGTATTTCGGTAGTTTCTTATAAAAGACGGCTATCTGCTCGTGTCGGCGAAGCGGCATTCTGTTTGCATTCAGAAAGCCTGAAATCAAAACCTTATCCCACACGAGATCGTATCTGAACCATTTACGGTTGCTCTCAACCAGCTCTACGTAGAACCTTCCCTGCCCGAAAAGCAGGATGGCACCGTTGTCCTTGATGATCCTTTTATACTCCCTCCAAAGCTCCTCGTAAGGAAGCTTTTTGTCACATGGATTTTTCGTCACCCCATACGGGAGGTCGCAAAGGATCAAATCAAGGCTTTTTGAAGGTATTTCCTTCATCAGCGTCAAGCAATCTCCTTGCTTGATATAGCTTGTTTGTATTGCACATCACACTCCTTTACAGCTTTCTACGGTTGGGAGCTCTCTGCTCACCGATCTCGTGAGCCTCGGGAGTACCGTAGGCGGTTGGAGTATTGCTGTAACGAACACCGGGGACGTTTACCGTTCTGAGTCTGTCACCGTCATATACCGGCTGACCGTTCTCATAAACGGGCTTACGTTCCACACAGGGCTCGCCGTGAACACCGTACCAAGAATTGCCGTTGGAGTCCTCATAGGTCTGATACTCACCTCTCGGTGCCTGATACTGCGTTGCATCGTAGAACCTCGTTCCCGATCCGTCCTCGTGACGAACCTCGAAGTGTCCGCTATCAGCGTGGGAGTTATCCACACCTGTGATCGGTTGCTCGTATCCCGGCATAAAGTTCTGGAAGAGTGCTTGGTTGTAATCCGCCGCGCCTTCTCCCGACTCAAAGCTCGGTGTTTCTGCGTGAGGCTTCATCGCATACCAGTCAACGCCGTCAGAGGTCTGCATCGTGCTATGAGGCGCCTTGGGCTCGTCATAGTAGGCACTATTGTACCACATCGTTTCTCCATCCGAAGTGGATGCGGCAATCTCTCCGACTCCAATTGAGCGAAGAATAGTTCCCGCTTCTGCATCCGGGAAGGTTGCTGCAACGGCTGCTGCTTCATCGGCACTTCCGATAAAGTTCGGGGTGCTGTAAAACTCACCTGCACCTGCTCCGCTTGCTACCTGATACCATTGTGAACCGTCCGAGGCACTGACGAATGCGTGCGGTCCGCTTGGCTTTTCAAACTGGGAAGCATTGTACATCTCCACCGATGCCGCCTTTCCATCAGCTCCGGTTGCCGTAGTTGAGATGTGCCCTCCGCTGATCTGCGTTCCGCTGAGTGTCCTTCCCTGCATCTGAGGCATATAGTTTGCAAGACTCCTATCCGCTATATCCCCTGCAATCGTACCCGAAACGTCGGGTGTACGGTTTGCGACCGTTGAAATGGATCGTCCGGTGAGTGTAGCACCGTTTCTTGCTGCCATACCGCCGAAAATCCGTCCAACAAAGCCGATTGAACCGCCGGCACCCATTCGTGTACCACCTTGAACAACCGAGTCTCTGACGAAGGAATTACCCTTGAACTTGTCAGCAAAGGTTCCGCCGCCTCCGCCGGATCCCCCCTTGAAGGTGTGACCTGCGCTGCGGAAGCCGCTTCCGATTCCGGTTACAACTCTCGCCGCCATCAGAAGCTCCATACCCATTCCGGAGCCGGTTTGGGCTACGTTGAGTCCGATAGAAGCAAGATAGGAATCAAAGCGCTGTGCTGTTTTGAGGAATGCAATTGCGCAGAAAAGCCAGAGGAAGACGTTTCCTCGACCGTTTGACAATGCTCCGCCGTTCACAACGTACTGAGCCACCGAGGTATTAAAGGCTCGAAGGAACCATACGTTCATTACGAGAAGGAGCAATTGAGAGCCGACCATTCTGCACCAGGACTTGAAGACCTGTCCCGTTGCCTTGGATCCTCCCATCGAGTAAGCGAGAGGTGAGGTATAGCAAAGAATGCCGACCACAATATACCTCTCGACCACCTCAAGAAGGAGCTTGAAGTAGTTCCAGCCGAGTGCGATAATAAGAATAATTTGAAGGATTGCTCCGACAACCGACATATTGGATACAAACTGTACCAGTCCGTTCTTCAGTACCGCCTCGACTCCCGCAAAGGTGAAATCCTCTCCCGTCATTGCTACGTCCATCAGAGCCGTATAAGGGGCTCGCGCGATATTCAATACATAAAGGAAGATCGGTTTTGCAAAGTAGATCAGAAATGCGAACAGCGCGCTTCGGAGAACCAGTCCCCACGGTTCCTCAGCCTCGGTGATCGGTCCTCCGAAGGTTTTGAAGAGCTGCCAGACAAGAATAATGAATAAAAGCGCCCACGCTGTGTACTGCATAATCGTGAACGCCTTTGATACGAATGGGAAGTATTCTTCCATTGCTAACATATCTGTTCCAAGTGCATTAAGGAAAATACCCGAAACAGCATCCATCACGCTTGTTACCGTTCTGGCAACCCAGTCGATTATGGCTTCAAATATCCAGTCAAGCAATTGATATCACCTCCCTTTCGTGCTTGACTTGGATGCTCTCAGCCAGTGTAGTTTCCGCCGGTGATGAGCGGTTGCAGATACGCGACGATGAGACCGAGAGAGTTGAGGATTACCCAAGTAATCACGATTCTCTTCAGCCAAGCCGTTGCTTCATCCACTGCTCTTTGGTTGCGAGATACCATTCTCACCACAAGAGCGACTGCCGCCATAGTAACGGCGACGATGGTGCTGATCGCCAAGATTTGACCGTAAAAGTCCCGCATGATTGCACTGAATCGATCCCAGATATTAGGGTTCTTATCTGCTGCAAGAACCGGCATTACCGAGATCATCAACGCAGAGACTGCTGAGACGAGTGTCCAATATCCAACTTTCAGCTTACCAACTTTGGTCTGCATCTTTTTCATATCGGCTCCTCC
>JAFTRQ010000072.1 GCA_017462125.1 Clostridia bacterium
ACGGTACAGATTGTCAGGATCTTGTCGCACAATCCAGAGGTAGCAGAGATCAAGTTCTTGGATGTTGAAGTTGACGATACCGGAAACGGTTTCTTTGATTATCTTCTGAAGACGGGCGGCACAATGAACGCCAGCTTAAAGTATATGAAAAGGAAGGTATCCGCAAATGGCAAAGAAGAAAATTGAGCTGAATGTGAAGCTCGAAAAAGGAACGAACAATCTCCTGCTCGATTCTCAGGACGCATTTGACGTATTGGGTGAAAAGACCGAAGAGGAGATGCGGTTGTTTCAGTATATCGACAAGTGGTGTCAGTGGTTGAATTACTACTTTACGCACTCGCCGACCTGCAACGGAAACATCGAGGAAACGAGCTTACGAGCTTGGATTGGCGGTTTCAATTTCGCCAAGGGAATCGAAGAAGAAGAGTTCGATAATCGGTATGTCTTGACGATGAGGGGATACACGATTATTCTCTATAAACCATTCAGTATTTAAGGAGGAGAAAAAATGAAGAACAGCCCAACGCCAGACGAAGTAAGGAAATGGATCGAGGATACAATATGCCAGTCGTTTGAGAATATGGGTATGAAAGCGTCAATTCCAACGGAAGAAGACTCTTACGAAAACCAGTTGATCGAAGCGACAAAGGGCATAGTTCAACTTATGACAGACAACGGACACATCATCGTGTCGGTTCCTGAACGTAAAATATGGTTGCGTTCGGAAGACGTAGGATATTCTATCCTCGCAGCCATTCCGTATTCGGTGGAAGGAATGCAGTACAAGGATTTTGATTTGTTCATCGGAAAGAATCATATAGGAACGGTAAAATACGGAGGACCGAAGCCTATTGAAGCATCAGACAGAGGAGTATGCTTGGGATACGAAACATCAATTTCCCTCGTTCCCCAGATTAAGAGCTTTACAATGACGGTGGAGATCGAAGATGGCGAATAAATACAAGAACATACAGGAAGCCGTAGCAGATATGCCACGGCTTTTGAAAGATATAGAGGAATGCCACAAGCGAGGGTTTAAGACCAACTGGTTCTACAAGGTAGCCAATCCTGAAAATCGGTATTGCTTTTTCTTCAAAAATGGAAAGCTCGGATACAGGAGCGAATGCCCGAACTACGGGGGATTTTACAACGATTGTCCCGAAACGGCGGTTGTTTGCAAAGCTCTCGATTTTCTTCTTCCGGGCATAGTCCTTGATACCTATTGCAGATTGCACTGTGAGGAATGTCCGCTGCATCCAAACAACATAGACAAGCCGCCGCAGAGATCCAGCGGAAAGAGGATTTTGGAATTGCCCGATGCAGGAACGCTCGAAGTTGACGTCAAAGGAAACGAAAGCGTAACGATCAGTTTTACTCCTTCGGACACCATCTGCGAAAAACTTGCCGCACAATTCTGCCAAACCTCCGCTACTGCTTCCAAAACGGATTTACCACCAACTCCCCACCCGAAAACAAACCCCGCCAAACAGCAAAATTTAGCCTCTCACGAGGACAACGATAAAAGGTTCTCGGAGCTATCAAAACAGGCGATGGAATACATCAGGGCGTCGAAGTTTATCGAGTATGCCGACACGCTTTCGCTGATGGCTGACGTGGTAAGGTCGGAGGGCAAACGATATGACGAGCTGAAGCTCCTGATTATCAGGTTCTACGTGCTTGTCAGCGGTCTTGCCGATAAACCCCATATTGAGTGGGGAGATTTCGAGCTGATAGATGATGCCATCAAGACCGACGGTATCACGGAGGAGCAGGTGAAAGATCTGTTCTTCTCATCGGTTCACGACCGGCTCACGCCGAAACACAGGTTCTCGGTTGCTGGTAGCTACCGTATTTTCGAGCTTGCTCGGCAAGGAAATCACGGAAAAATCGGCAGAATTATTGATATTGAACCAAAATCCGCCAGAAATCATTGATTAGACATCTTTTTGTTGTAAAATATATGTGGCGGAAGCAAAAAGAGAGAATTGCTCTCGATGCTCGCACAAGAGCCGCAATAACTCTCCACCCCTTACGTCGATACGATCTTCGAGGTCTTGTTTCTCCTGTGTACGAGTATCACATCATCAAAAGCGAAGGAGCAAGAAACAATGAACAAGAATCTCGAAAAGGCGATGCTCGACATCGAAAAGGTTGACGCCATTATGTATGCTATCGAGGCTGCGTACCTCGACATCGAATTTGTCCCTGAAGAAAGAGAGCGAGCGGACAGAGCGATAAATACATTTTACGCACTTTGGGATGAGGTTCGCAGAGTAGCAGACGACATCGACCGTCTGTGCGGCGACGAAACGGTAGTTGATGCCATTTACGCCGTGAACGATGTATCTCGGAGAAAATGATCCTTGACAACTGAAGATTAGTTTCTCGAATGCCGAGAGGATGCCTTCGGGCGTTCTCTCGGTTATTTTCTTGGAACCGCTTTACAAATGCTCGATTTTGGTGTATAATATAGGGTACATCAACGAAAGGAACAGCGTTTCTTATATCCCGTACACATCGGGGACGCCATGTTTATCCAATGATATGAGCGGTTCAAAAATTAAAATTGCGGCGATCACAGGACCTACCGCATCGGGAAAGACCGCGCTTGCGATCAGGCTTGCAAAGCATCTTGACGGAGAGATAATCTCCTGCGATTCGATGCAGATATACACAGGAATGGATATTGGCACCGCAAAGCCTACAAAAGAGGAGCTTGCGGCGGTGCCGCATCATCTTATAGACATTCTCCCTCCCGATGCCCCTTATTCCTGTTCGGATTACGTAAAGGATGCCGAGGCGGCTATTGAGGACATCGTATCCCGCGGCAAGCTGCCGATATTGTGCGGCGGCACGGGGCTTTATCTTGACAGACTCCTCAAGGGAGGAAACGACGAGGATGCGGCATGTGACGAGACTATACGCGCAGAGCTAAAGGTCTTTTATGAGGCAAACGGAGTTGACGCGCTGTACGAAAGGCTGATAGAGCTTGATCCGGAGGCGGCACAGGCTATACACAAAAACAACGTCAAGAGAGTTATGCGTGCCATTGAAATATGCCTTGTAACAGGACAGAAAAAGAGCGAGGTGGACAAGAAAAACGCGGAGATCACAGACAAATACGATCCTCGCGTGATAACTCTTGCCTTTAACGACCGTGAGATCTTGTACGAACGGATAGACAGGCGCGTTGATATGATGATAGCGGAGGGGCTTGTCGAGGAGACAAAAAGGCTTTTAGCCGACGGAATTTTCGAAAAATCACTTACCGCATCGCAGGCGATAGGATATAAGGAGCTTTTCCCGTATATTCGCGGTGAGGATTCGCTTGAAAGCTGTATTGACGAGCTTAAACGAGCCTCGCGCAGATACGCTAAACGCCAGATAACCTGGTTCTCCGGCAAGGATTACGCGCACAAAGTATTCGTTGACGGTGAAAATGCCGCAAAAACATTTGAAAATATTGTAAATATTTTGCAAAAACCCTTTTAATACAGTAGATTATATGATATAATAATATATCCATGTGAAAAATTACGTTGATTTCGGGAAAGGAAGCTGTACGGTGAAGAGAAGAGCTGGCGTTAAAGAATTTAACCAGAGGACAGTCACTGCCGTCATTCTTATAGTTGTTCTTGCTATGCTCCTGTATCTCGGAATACAGATCTCACGTGGCTTTTATTCGAAGGTATCAACGCAAAGGACACAAACGGTGACCGAGTCGCAGTATGCATACCTTGAAGGGTGCATATTCAGAGATGACAGCACGGTAAGCGCGTCGGGTGACGTGGTATACTACACGGTGCGCGACGGAGAAAAGGTGGGAGTCGGTCAGATCTATGCTGAGGTCTTTTCGAACACCGGTCTTTCGGACAGCGAATCCGCCGAGATCCAGAAAAGGCTTAACGCACTTTCCCAGGCGATCGGTCTTCTCGAGGACGGCCTTGAAGCTGACGGGTCCGCTTCTCATCTCGGTCAGGTGAACGAGTCGATACTGTCAGGATATTATTCCTACGTTGATTCGATACTCGCAGGCGATCTTAAGTCTGCTGACAAGGCGGGAGACAAGCTTCTCTCGGGGCTGGTCGATCATTCTGCACTCACCTCGGGCGATGCTGCGCGGGACCGACTTTCGATGCTCAAGGAGGAGCGGGAGCTGCTTCTCTCGTCTCTCGGCGGCACCAAGAAATCTCTGGTCAGCGATAAGAGCTTTAATTTCTTTTACGGTACCGACGGATACGAAAGCTCTCTCAACGTCTCTTGTCTTGGCGGTATGACTCCCACAAAGCTCGATTCTCTTATGTCAAGTGCGCCCAAGAAAGCCGACGGCGCGATAGGCAAGATGACCGAAAGCTCGAAGTGGTATCTTGCAATACCGCTCACAAATGAGTATACTGAAGAATTTGAGCCTTTCGTCAACAGTGCTTTTACAGTCGATTTTATCGGCTTTGAAGGTCTTGAAATAAGTATGCTTCTCGAGGAGGTGTACGTGGGCGAGGACGGAGCATATATGCTCATGTCCAGCCAAAGTCTTGCACACGTTCCGCCGTCCGACAGGATCCAGAGCGTCAGGATCCTTCTTGACAGGTACACGGGCTACAGAGTTCCCAAAGAGGCGCTCCACCGAATTGACAGGCAGGACGGAGTTTACATTCTCATCGGAAACGTTATTGAATTCAGGCGAGTCACTGTGATAGGCTCTGGCAACGATCATTTTACCGTCAAGACCTATGAATCGGATGCGCAGGACTCTGTCGATTCTTCAATACCCTATCTCAACATAAACGATTTGATAGTCACATCGGGCAACGACCTGTATGACGGAAAGCAGCTTGATTAAAATGGATCTCTCATACAT
>JAFTRQ010000073.1 GCA_017462125.1 Clostridia bacterium
CACCCATAAGCATGAATGCAAAGTTGATTACGAAATAAATCGCAGAAAAGATGCCAATGGTGATTAAATCTTTTCCCTTCATTCGCATTGAGTTTTTTGAATTATTCATGTAATCCTCCTTTGGTTAGCATCGTCTAACCAATTGCTGTAAAATTAACGCCGTCTGTCGGGCGTCTTTGAATATTATATATTTTTCTTCAAATTTTTCTGCTCTAATTAGCCTTTTATGCTCCAAGCAGACATTTTTTTGTAATCCGATATACTCTCAGTATAGTTGGTATTCCTTCTTGGGCAGAAAAACTGTCTAAAAAACAATGATACTGCCGCCATACTGATGGGGCAAGAGAAAAATCTTGCCCCATTACGAACATAATAGTGTTACAGCTTCCAGCTTGCGGCGGCTTCTCTTGCGTTGACAAAACGCCTATAGATGCCATCCTGTTGCATAAGCTCGTCGTGCTTGCCTTGCTGAACGATACGACCTTGCTCGACTACAAGAATCTGATCGGCATTGCGAACCGTTTTGAGTCGGTGGGCAATCATAATAATGGTTTTCTCGCTCGTCAGTGCCTCGATAGCCGTGACAAGATCCTTTTCGTTCTCCGGGTCTACGTTGGCGGTTGCTTCGTCCAAAATAATGATGGGGGAATCCTTCATCATCGCTCTTGCGATGGAGATACGCTGTTTTTCGCCTCCCGAAAGGCTTGCGCCGCCCTCACCTATGACCGTTTCATAACCGTCTGGCAACGCCATAATGAAATCGTGACAGCAAGCCTTCTTGGCTGCCTCGATCACCTTTTCCATCGGTGCGTCGGGCTGACCGAAGCGGATATTGTTGGCAACGGTGTCCCCGAACAGGTACACGTTTTGGAATACAAAGCTGAAATTCTTCATTAAGCTGTCCATACTGTATTCCCGCACGTCCGTACCGCCGAGCTTCACCGAGCCATCGTTTACATCCCAAAAGCGAGAAACCAAATTGCAAAGCGTAGTTTTGCCGCCTCCGCTTGGGCCTACGATCGCCGTGGTTGACTTCGCCGGAATATGAACGCTGATGCCGTCGATGATCTTGCGATCATCATATGAAAATGCAATATTCTCTACGTCGATATCGAAGGTGGAAGGCTTTTTATCTTCGCCGTCGATATCCATCGGTTTCACATCAAGAATTGCCTGTGCCTTATCCACGCTGGCATCCACCGTGCGAAGGAGCGCGGAATAATTACCTGCCGAGTCAAGACTTGCATAGACCATAAAGGCAGAGATCATCATGCCGATGCAGACGATCAGCTCCATCGTGCCGTTCAGATAAAACCAAACGGACAGAAGCGCCATGACAACGCCCGTCATTTTCGTTACCAAGGATTGAACCGCCATATACGGTATAAAGGTCTTTTCAAGTGTGATATTGCAATCCACGTTTTCGTCTATAGCATCGTTCAATGCTTTTGAGGTAGAGCCTGTCAGATTATAGGCTTTGACCTCCGTGATTCCTTGTATGTATTCAAGCAGCTTCTCCACAAGCGAGCTGTCTGCCGCCAGTTTTCTCGGTGACAATGCTTCGGATTTCTTCTGCATACGGCTGTTGACGAGGAAGAACAGAACGATACCAATCAGAACAACAATTCCAATGCGCCAATCGTACACGAGAAGCATACAAGCAATCAATAAGGATGTCAGAATGCCTTGTGTTGTGAGCATCACCACTCTTGTCGCAATATCTCCGAGCTGCTCCATGGTGTTGGTGGTGACGGAGGTAATATATCCAAGGCTGTTTTTATTGAAATAACCCATTGGAACGTAACGCAGATGTTCTGCAATTTCAATACGTTTTCCTGCGGCAGTACCGTATCCAGCCTCGCATTGAAGCATGGTTGAACGGTATTTAACGATGAATGCACCGAGAACGCTGATAACACAAATTCCGAGACTCGCCCAAATTGTTGCGGGCGTAACGCCTTTGCCGAGAACAGCACCGAGCATTACGATAATGGCGGGAATTTTCAAGGCTTCAAACAGTGCCATGATCACGCCGTAAGCAATGGAACGGTAGAATTTTCCTTTGTTTTCCTTGCCGCAAAAGTTGAAGAATTTATTTAAGATTTTAAGCATGAACGGCACCTCCTTCCACTGTATCCTTGACCGAGATATGCGCGTCCCACATATCTTTATACAAGCCGCCGCTTTCAAGCAGCTCCGTATGTGTTCCCGATTCGACCACGTTGCCGTTTTTGATCACGAAAATACGGTCCGCATCCTGAATGGTTGACAAACGGTGTGCAATCACGATAAGCGTTTTACCTTGAACGAGCTTTGCCACGGATGCCTGAATAATGGCTTCATTTTCGGGATCGGTATAGGCGGTAGCTTCGTCAAGGATCACGATAGGCGCATCTTTGAGCATAGCACGGGCAATGGCGATTCGTTGCCGCTCACCGCCCGAAAGGTGTCCGCCGCTGCCGCCGACAACGGTATCGTAGCCTTTGTCAAGTCCCATAATAAAGTCGTGACAGCCGCTTTTTCTTGCGACTTCTTCTACCTCTGCATCGGTGGCTCCCGCGCGCCCCATACGGATATTTTCACGGATGGTATCGTCAAAGAGATAGTTGTCCTGTGCGACGTAAGCGACCTTACGGTTGTATTCCTCCAAAGAGAGCTCGCGGATATCCACACCGCCGATCTTGATACTGCCGCCCTTTACATCCCAAAGCGAGGCGATCAGCTTTGCTATCGTGGACTTGCCGCTGCCGCTTGGACCGACCAAAGCGCAGACCTTGCCGCTCGGTATCTCCATATTAATGCCGTGGAGAACCTCTTTTTCGTGATAACCGAAGGTAATATCAGTAAGCACAATAGAGTTATCTGCGGGAGTTGCCTTATCCTGTTTGGGACGAACCAATTCTTCCTGTGTCAGAATACTTGTAACTTCGCCTACGATCGTACCGAGCTTTGCCATATCATCGGAATAACCCATCACGGTGATCAGCGGTTGAATGAGTCCGACCGACAGCAGAATGATCATAATAAAATCAATCGCCGCAAGAGTGCCGTTCATTACAAACAGACCGCCGAGGGGGAGCACCGTGATCATCGTACAAGGAGCTAAAACCATAGCAAGCGAGAACGGGATGTTGTTTTTCCGCATCCATTCCACATAGCAGGATGCACCATCCTTTGCCGCCACCGCGAAACGCTCATAGGAAGCGCCGGCTTTGCCAAACGCCTTGATGACCTGAATACCGTTGATATACTCCACAGAGGTATCGTTGAGTGTTTTCGTCTTGTTGATGGCATTCTGGTAGCTCTCCGCATAGCCGAACATCATGGTGCAGTAGCACAGAAGTCCGAGAACGAGCGGAATCAAGGTAATCAGAGCCATACGCCAATCAATGGTCAGCATATAAACAAACACACAAAGAGGGGCGAGCAAATTGGAGGTAAACTCCGGCAGAATGTGTGCCAATGTGGTTTCGATGCTGTCAAGACGCTCCATCATAATATTCTTCAGCGTTCCCGATGGCGTATCCTTGACATAGCCGAGAGGGACACGGGAGAGCTTATCGCAAAGTTGCTTGCGAACCTCACCCAGCACGTGGAATGTTGCAACATGGGAGCAGGTGGTGGAGATGTTGTGTCCAACGATCTTACCGATAAAGCAAAGTGCTATCCAAAGTCCCTGCATCAGATAGAATGACCATTCTCGATTACCCTCCACAAGATTGCGGATGATATTGCCCGTCAGTATAAACGGCACAATACCGCACTGTACGCCGAACACCGCAAGCAGAACGCTTGCAACATACAGCTTCTTCTTCCGACCGGCAAAGGACATGACCCACCCAATCGGTGATGTTTTCTTTTCTTTCTTCATAACTGCAAAAGCCTCCTTTTCTGACATACTATTATACCGCTTTCGGCTTTTCTTTTCTGCTCCGATCTGACGGCCTTTGGCTCCAAAAAGAAGGAAAAGCGGCTCATAACGAACCGCTTTTGATGATTTACAAATTATGATTCCGATACTCGTTCGGTGTCATGCCTATCACCGTCTTAAATGCGCTTGCAAACTTACTGCCGTTGTCATAGCCGTAAAGTCCTGCAATCTCCAAAACGCTTTTGTCTGTGGTAATAAGCATTTGTGCAGCAGACTCCATTTTTTGCGTTCGGATGAAAGCATACAAGGAGACACCGTAAACCGCCTTGAAAGCATCCTTGATCTGCGTACCCGAGATATGGAACTGACTCGACAACTGTTCCAAGGTCAGTTTTTTATCCATATTGTCGGTGAGATACCGGCGCACACACTTTGCCAAGGAAACCTGCGCGCGAGAGACAAACCGCTCCTCACTTTTGTTCTTGACATCAAAGCCGAGGAGAAACAGCATCAGCTCCAGTATTTTAACCTTGAAATATCCCTTTTTGATACTGTCGTGAACATCGTATAGCTCGGAGAAAACATGGTCGATGTGTTCGTTGGAGCGTACAACAAAGCCCTTGTTATCCGAGCAGAACTTTTGGGCAAGCGCTTCGGGGCTGACGTTTACATCGACGAGAAAGCAAGAGAGGCATTTGGGCGCTTCGTCAATGTCGATATAGATGCTGACACCGTGATAATGGCTAAGCGGGAAATACGAGCCGTGTCCCACATCGTTTTTGTAAGCGATCGAGAGATCTCCTGCGGTGAGATAGATATATTCGTCCGAAAATTCACACTCGATTCTGCCTTCTCTGCAATGGTCGATCTGAATGACGTTTCCAAAGGAAACCGGCTCTATATGGCACTCCTGCATATGAACGTCGTTATATACGAGTTCAATGCCGGGAAAGACCTTGTAGCAGGTCATCACAATGTCACCGCCATTTTTATCCGTAAGCCGATAAACCGTGCAATCTTCTTCTCTTGATACGATCTCCACGCCGTTTCCGTATATATTTTTCTCCCTTTGCGTTGCCTCCATGATCCGATTAGTCCTTCTGCTCCTTTTTATCGATTTCTTATCGCATTTGGTTGATATCTTTTTCCAATATTTTTTGAGTGCGCCATACCGAAAATCAGTATCGCAACGACTGCGAGTGCGATCCAAAGTTCGGGAGTTTTCAATACTTCAAGCATTGCAGGTACCTCCTATTTTTATTCCGCACCCTTGAGTGCTTCGACCATATCGATCTTCTTGTTCTTTCTTGCGACCATCAAACCGACGAGGAGTGAAACACCAAATGTCAGCGCAATACTGATCACAAAGGTTGACCATCCAAGCGCCAAGGACAGCTCGTATTCGCTGACAAGCGCGGTAACGAGAATTTTCAATACGCCAAGTCCTGCCGGAATACCGATGATCACACCGATCACGGTCAGCCATATATTCTGCGTAATCAGCAGCTTTCCGATGGCTTTGTCACGGAAACCAAGTACCTTCAAGGTGGCAAGCTCACGGTGACGCTCGGTATAGCTCATAACCCCGAGGTTATAGAGAACCACAAGTCCGAGAACGATTGCCGCCACGGCGAGCACAACGATCATGACATTCATAATATCCATAAAAGTATCGTAGGAATCCATGATTGTCTGTTTGTCCTGTTTACCCGAGATCAAGGTCGAGTTTTCGACATCCTCGGAGGCTGTGTCGGAATAAATGGTATTGACCGCATATTCTACGCCAATGCTTTCCGCATAGGTGTCGGTCATCACGATGCTCTCGCTGATGAGCGAACGGAAATATCCGGCGACCTTTGTGGTATAAGTTTCATCGCTTCCGTAAGGCGAGAACTCGATCGTATCTCCGATGCTTGCGGTATCCTTGAGACGAAGACAGAGATATACTCCATCATCTCCAAGCGTCATCGGTTTGTTTTCCTCGGTCAGAAATCCGATCTTTTCGATGTCGGAATTGTAAATTTCAAGTGAAAGTGTTTTTCCCTCATAGCTGATCCCACTTGTAGATTGCCAATCTCCGTCAAGCTCTTCTGCAAGAGCGAACGCATCCTCTTTCGCCGTTCCCTCGGAGAGAATGACCTTGGTAGTATAGTTGCTCACGTCGTTGTCGAGCGTATCGAGGAAGAACATCATACTGTCGCGCATACCGAAGCTGCCCACGAGCAGAAGCGTACATCCTATCACGCCAACAAGCGTCATTGCCGAGCGTGCCTTGTGGCGAAGGATATCACGCGCGTTCCACTTCGTTCCGAAGGAGAGATTCTTCCAGAACGGGAGTTTTTCGATGATGCTCTTTTTCATTGCCTTTGGCGTATAAGGACGGAGTGCGTCTGCCGCCGTTCCTTTCAGCATTTTCTTGACCGACAGGAAACTGATCAGCGTAAGAAATACAAGCATCAGAACCATCACGGGAATGCAGAAGGCGGGCATATGCAAATTCCAATCGGGCATATCGAGATAAGTCCCCATCATTCCGTTCGGGCTGATGATGATGGACGCCACGAGATAGCCGAGTACGATACCGAGAACCGTACCAATCAGACCAATCATAAGTCCGTAGGAGGTGTAATGGAACAGTATCTTTCGGTCACGGAAGCCGAGTGCTTTGAGCGTACCGATCTGTACCTTTTCATTGGCGGCAATTCTGTGCATGGTAGTTACCATCGTTAAAATAGCGATGGCAAGGAACAGCACGGGCAAAATAGAACCCATTGTTTTTCCTTCCTCTGCTTCTCCTGTCACGCCTGCGTATGCTACGTGTTCGTTTTTAGAGGTAACGAGGAAGGTGGTTCCCGTAGCGTCCTTGATCTTTTCTTCAAGCTCTGCCTTGTCGATATCCGAGATGATATTGATCTGCGGATAGAATGCAAAGCCGAGTGCGTCCTTCAGATTGACCGGGGAGACGTAAGCAAATCCGAAGGCTTCATAATCGGGCATCAGCTGATTTTCATCTGCCACGGCGATGAGATTTTCACCGCTTTTAACAAGTCCTACCACCGTATCCTTGATCTCTATTCCTTGGTAAGTCAAGGTCAGCTCGTCGCCAATTTTGATACCGTTAGCATACGCAAATTTGTCCGAAAGCCAGATACCTTCGGCATTTTCATTGTATTCCTCGCCGACCGTCACCAGCATAGTGGAAACGGTATAGTTTTCCGAAACGTTCAGCGCAAGGGATTTTTTCGTGTCCTTGATCCCGACGTTTACGCTAAAATATCTTGTCGCCGCATCTACGCCGTCGATGTCACCGATTGCCTTGATATCGTCCACCGTAAATCCCGTTTCGGAATAGAGACGGTAATCGGCATATTTGGTTTGATCCATAAAGGAGAAGGCGTCCTTTTCCAGACTGTACCATTCGATATTGAAGCCAAGAAAAATACCGACACCGATGGCGATCATAATGACCATCGAAACAAACTGCGATTTATAGCTCCACGCGGTTCTGAATAATTTTCTGATTAACATATCCCATCACCACTCGATCTCATCCGCGCTGATGGGATTTTCCTGTTCTTCATAGGATTTGATCTTACCGTTTTTTACACGCACCACCACGTCTGCCATCTTCGCAATATTTTGATTATGCGTAACGATTACGATGGTCTTGCCATAATTCTTCGCCATAGACAAAAGCAGTTTGAGAACAAGAACGCCTGTTTCGGAGTCGAGTGCGCCCGTAGGCTCGTCGCAAAGGAGAATCTTCGGGTTCTTCGCAAGCGCGCGAGCGATAGAAACACGCTGTTGTTCGCCTCCCGAAAGCTCCGACGGAAAGTTATTCAGATGGTCGGACAATCCTACCTCCGCAAGCATCTGCTCTGCGGAGAGTGCATCGGGAGCGATCTCCTTAACAAGAGCCACGTTCTCCTTGACCGTCAGCGTGGGGATGAGGTTGTAAAACTGAAAGACAAAGCCGACCGTGGAGGCGCGGTAATCCGCAAGCTCGTTGTTCGTGAGCGTGGAGATATCCTTGCCGTTTACCTTGATCGTGCCGCTTGTCGGGCTGTCAAGACCGCCAAGCATATTAAGAAGCGTTGATTTTCCCGCACCCGAGGGGCCGAGAATAACGACGAATTTGCCTTCCTCCAAGGTCATATCCACGCCGTCAAGAGCTTTGAGTTCGTGATCTCCCGTTTTATAAATACGGGTTACGTTCTGAAATTCTACAAGTGCCATTTGCGTTCCTTCTTTCTTTGCAGCCGTTAGCGGTTGCTAACCGCTTGGTCTAAATATTGCAATCGCTGTTTTGCGATTGCTCGATTTCATTTTCTTCTTTTGGTTTATATTTCTTCACGCCGAAGATGAAGTACAGAATGTGGAACAGCCATACACCGCTGAGAATTGCGCAAGGGATATACAAATCCTTGCGGAACATCATAAAGAAGCCAAATCCCATCAAAAGCGTAACGGTGATCATAATCTTGATCTTGGTGTGCCAAGTCATGCCTTGCCCCTTAACAAAGGATTCAAGATTGTTCTTATATAGCTTTGTTCCGATGAACCACTTATGTAATCTCTCCGAGCTTTTTCCAAAGCTGATCAGCGCAAGCATCAGAAAAGGAAACGCCGGGAGCATGGGAATGACTGCGCCGACAGCTCCGAGTCCAAGACCAATAAAGCCGAGGGTGAGCCATAATATTTTTTTAGCTTTCATTTTGTTCTTTCTCCAATCGTTTCTTTTCCTTTTTACTATCAATCACGTGCCTGATCGCCATAATCGGATGGCTGAATATCATCCGAGGTCCTGAAAAACGCATAACTTCTCGGATTTTCTCACGCATTTCGGGCTTGTAGCAATGGACGCGGCAGTTGGAGCAAAAGGTCTTGGTTTCCATAAAGGGACACTTGTCGCTCCGCATCATAGCGTACTGTGTCAGCGCCTCGCATTCGGGACAAAGTGTTTTCTTTGTCCCGTGCTTTTTCTTACAATAGAGGCTGATCATCAAGGCGACCGTGCGCTTTTCGCGCTCGCGCTTGGATTCAATTTTGTTCATACATCTTGCCTCCTTCTACACGATAAATTCGGTCTGCGATCGCCATCGTGGACTCACGGTGGGATACGAGAATAATACTTTTCTTGTTCTTCTGCTCTTTGAGAGCTTTCAATATAATACCTTCGTTTATGCTGTCCACGTTGCTCGTCGGCTCGTCGAGAAGGATCAGCTCGCTGCCGCGCAGGAACGCACGGGCAAGTCCAATACGCTGTTTCTCACCTGCCGAGAGGTTATCTCCGAGTGCGCCGACCTTTGTTTTATATCCGTCGGGGAGTGTGAGGATAAAATCGTGGATAGATGCAAGCTTGCAAGCCGCTTCGATCTCTTCCTGTGTGGCATCGGGCTTGGCGATACGAAGGTTATCTTCAATGGTTTCGTCAAACAGATAGGTGACTTGGCTGACCATCGTGACGTTATCGAGCAGGCTGTCGCCGTCGAGGCTATCAATATCAATACCGTTATACTCGATGTTACCTTTACTCTTTTGCCAGAAGCGGAGTAAGAGCTTGAGAAAGGTGGATTTTCCGCATCCCGACTCACCGACAATACCGATGATCTCGCCCTTTTCGGTGTGCATACAGATGTCGGTCAGCACCTCGGTTTCTCCGTCGTAGGAGAAGGAAAGGTCGGTTACTTTGAGGTCGTTATATTGGATTTTCTTGCCGTTCTGAACGGGAGTTACCGCAGGTTCTTCTGCAAGGAGATTCAGCACACGGTCGCCACTTGCAAAGGTCTGCGTGAGGTTTCCGGGCAGAGCCGAGATCGCAATCACTGGGCCGAACGAACCGAACACGGCAACCACGCCGATAACCATTCTGCCGACCGAGAGCATATCTGCGGCAACAAGAGCGATGCCGACCGAAAGCGTTGCGATAATGAACAGAGATACGCAAAGTTCGGTTGCTGCACTTGCTTTGGTAATGTCATGCTTCATCGCCTTGATTTCACGGAGCAGAATGTCAGATCGGTCATTGACCTCCTTTTCACGTTCCTTGCCTGCGTTGTTAAGAACGATATCCTTGATGCCTTTGATACTGTCAAGGAAGTAGGCATTAAAGCCTGCAAACTCGGCACGGTATTTCACGCCCGATGCTTTGAGCTTGGACGAGGATATGATCGGAACGATGATACCGATGGTAATAAATCCGAGGAGTGCGATCAATGCGAGATACCAGCTTGAAACAAATCCTACAAAGAGGAACACGCAGGTCGATACGATAACTGCGATACAAATGGGCGAGATCGTGTGCGCGTAGAATACTTCGAGCGTTTCAATATCCGAAGTGATCATAGCAATGATCGAACCCTTTTGCTTGCTTTCGAGCTTCGCAGGGCAAAGCTCACGGAGTGCGCCGAAGATTTTATCACGGAGTACCGCAAGCAAACGGAATGCGATATAGTGGTTGCTGTACTGCTCCAAATAGCGTAAGAGTCCACGAAGCACACCGCAACCGATGGCAAGTCCGATAATCAGTCCGTAAGAGAGCGCGATAGCCTCGCCGAGAGCCTTGGCAACGCCGATTGCACCCATCAAAGTAACGCCCATCGCGCAGATGAATCCGACCGAGCCGTTGATCACGGCAAGGATCATAAAATAGGCAAGACTGCCGAGAAGGAGGATAAGATTCGCCATAATTACAGCGCCGCTTCTGCGAAGTTTTGGCTTTTTCATTTCGTCACCTCCGCGTAGCCTTCTTCAAGGTTCTTCTGTGTAGTATAAAGTTTGGCGTAACCCCCGCACTTTTCCATCAGCTCGTCGTGTGTTCCGCTTTCCTTCAGCTCGCCCGATTCCATATAGTAAATAAGGTCGGACGGAACTACGTTGGCAAGACGGTGAGAAATCACGATAACCGCCTTTTCTCTCGACAGAGCCTTGATATTTGCCATAATAATGGCTTCACTCTCGATATCAATATTGCTTGTGGCTTCGTCGAACACGTAAATGTCCTTGTTTGCCACGAGATTGACCGCAAGGGCGAGTCTTTGCTTCTGACCGCCCGAAATGTTGGCAGCATCCTCGGTGATCACCTTGTCAAGACCGCCGTTCTCACGGATGAAGTCAAGAAGATTGACCTTTTCAAGTACCGTATAGATTTCCTCGTCGGTCACGTTTTTATTGGCAAGTATAAAGTTTGCTCTGACCGTTTCATTGAAAATATATGTGTTGTAGCTTACAACCGCAAGGTGCGAGTAGTAGGACTCACGGGAAAGGCTATCAAGCGCTTTACCGCCAACCGTGACAACACCTGATTTCGGTCTGAACGCGCCGAACAGCATATTGACCACGGTGGATTTACCGCATCCCGATTCACCGACGATTGAGGTCATGCCTTGCTTAGGGAAGGTCATTGTCACATTCTTCAGCACGTCACGCTTGCCGTCGTAGGAGAAGGTCACGTTATCGACCTTGAGTTCGGTATCCTCTACCGCTTCTTCACCCCAAACGGGATCGGGCTGTTCAAGAAGCGAAAGTATCTTCTTTCCGGCAGATGCACCGTTCATAGCGATATGGAACGCCGAGCCGAAGGCACGGAGCGGAAGGAAGAAGTCCACCGCTACAAGAATAAGGAACAGAGCCGCTACGGGAGATAAGCTCCAATTCGTTACGGCAATGATGGACATGGCAATACCAAGACCTGCGCCGCCGTATGCCACCAAATCCATAATGGTGGTGCTTGCGAGCTGCATCACAAGGACTTTCATTGTGATCTTGCGGAAATCCTCGCTCGTTTCGTTCATTTTGCCGTGCTGTGCTTCATCTGCTTTGAAAATTTTAAGCTCCTTGAGTCCCTGAACGCTGTCGAGGAAGGAGTCGCCCATGGAGGTGTACTTGCCCCAATATTTTGCAAAAATCCGCTTTGCCCATTTGGAAACGGCAACGATGGATACGGGGATCAGCGGAACACAGCAAAGCAGAACGAGCGCGACCTGCCATTGAATGCCGACCGTAATGCCAAACAGAATGAAGGGCGCGAGCATTGCGTAGAAGAACTGCGGAATGTAGGAGGAATAGTAGAGGTCGAGCTGCTCTACACCCTCCATCGAAACCTGCGTAAGCCCTGCCATGCTCATACCGTCGGTAGAGCGAACGCCGAGTTTGACAATCTTGTTGTAAACGCGCTCACGAAGGTCTTTCTTTGCCTTTCTGCCGAGGGTGTCTTTGAGATCACCGACAAGGCGAGTGGTCGTGTATCGGATTGCAATTCCGACCACGGCACAAACGGCAGGCCATAAGAAGATGACCGCCCCTCCGCTGTATTCGTTGTAATGTATGGCAAGGTTGATTGCCCAACAAATTGAGGCAGTTATACCTACGTTGGCGAACAATCCAACCACCATTAAAGCGACGGTGTAGAATATGTATTTCTTGTTTCCTCCGAGTAATCGGAGAAGGTTTTTATCGATCATAATTTCATTTTCCGCGCCGTCACGCAGAGCCATCCTTTCTCGTTTTTGTCAATTTGAATATCCGTAAAGCCTGCATTCGCAAGAAATGCGCGAAGCTGCTCGCCGTTGTAGATGGTCATACCGTCGATCTTTTCAGCCCATTTATCGTCCTTGTTCGTATCTCCGGTGGATTCGTTGCAGATCATAAAGCATCCGTGTGGTGCAAGAACACGGTAGATTTCGCCCAAGCACTTTTCAATCTCCGGCCAAAAGTAGATGGTTTCAAATGCGGTAACAACGTCGAAGCTGTTCTCGGAGAACGGCAGAGCAAGAGCACTACCTTCGATAACGTCGCATCTTCCGTCGGCAATTGCTTTTCGATTGACCTGTCGTGATTTCTCAACACTTACGGGCGAATAATCGAGTCCGCTTACACGACCGCGCGGACAAAGCGCAAGCATTTTTTTGATGTTGGCACCGCCACCGCATCCAACGTCGAGGACGGAAGAATTCTCCGCAATCTTTATATGTTTCATCCCCCACTCAGCCATAGCGCTATGACCGCTGTTCATCATGGCAACCATGATCTTGCCGCCAAAGCCTTGGGGCTTTCTTGTATTTTCAAAAAATGACATACTAACCTCCAAAGAATTGGTTAGCAACAACTAACCGCACATTTTTTAATTAGCGAACACCATAGCAGTTAGCGTTCGCTTACTCGGATATTATATCATAAAATCTAAAAAATTACAAGATATACGGAAGAAAAGTAACAAAATCCTCCTCTTATTTTTTGCGGACAAGCTGAAAAGCCTGTCCGTTTTTCATTTGTTCAAAAATTTTTAACCGGAAGTTTGGCATTTACGGTAATTGTGCCGTAGAAGAACACAACGGAAAAAACTCACTCAAACAAGCCAAAACCTTTAATAAGAGAACGGAAATTTTTGAAGAAATTTTCACAAACGATTGAATTTCACCCCTCTGAAATTCCGAATAGGTGAAAGCACTTTTCAAAAATCCACGGTCAGAAGTAAGCAGAAGTTGTTAGAGAGAAAATTTGAAAAATTTTTGCCGCCTGCCTTGCAAAAACGCTTTCCACGATGGGTTAGGTGAAAGCAGTTTATCAAATGACTTACGCCATGCTGCAGGACAAAATGCGGCTTTCCGCCTGCCATATCAAAGGGGAGGAGGGCATGAAGGAAGCAAAAGCACTCAAAAATATCGAGTGGCAGGAGTTCTTTATCGCCTGTGATATGGCAGCGCATCTTTTTTGAGCTGGGAGAATACGAAAACGCCCTTGCTTCCTTCAAAGAAAGCGTGGATGTGATTGAGCGATTTATGTATCCCGACAAACAGGGCTATGATGCTTACCCGATCGGCGGCACGCATGCGAATCACGCAATGACGATTTTGGATATCGCGGCGTGCATGGCTCGATTGGGCAGAACAGACGAAATCGATGCGCTGATCGAGAAGGCAAAGCATATTTATTTTGCTGCCTATGAACACATCGAGTTGCGTGACTACAATAAAACTATGCGTGGAATGATCGACTATTTCGCAAAAGAATATCATGAAAAGAAGTTAGACGATTACAGGCCGCTTGATTTAAGCGAGATCGAACGGCGTGTAGAAGAAAAAAGCGCCAGAGCAAAATGACATTCGTATAGTCTCTCCCTTTTTTGCTATTTAGAAAAAAATCTAAATATCACTTGACAACCGGCGCACAGTATGCTATACTCTATTTAGAACAAATTCTAAATAGGAGGCTTACCCATGCCCTTTGCCGATACCTTTACTGCACTGTCCGATCCCGTGCGCCGTGAGATCCTGCTCCTGCTGCGCGCCGGGCGGCTCACCGCCGGGGAGATCGCCACGCACTTTGCCGACCGCATGACCGGCGCGACGGTGTCCTATCACCTCGCGAAGCTGCGCCGCGCCGACCTCGTCTTCGAGGAGCGGCAGAAAAACTACATCTATTACAGTCTCAACACCTCGGTCATCGAGGAAATGATGCTCTGGCTCGCCCAGTTCAGTGACGCCGTGCCGGGGCTCGATCCCGACAAGGCGAAGGAGGTGCAGTCATGACCCGCCGCGATTTTTGGCGCACGCTCATCCTGACCAGCGCCGTCTGCCTGCTGCCTCTTGCCGCCGGACTGCTCCTCTGGGGGATGCTGCCCGAGTCAGTGCCCGTCCACTGGAATACCGCCGGTGAGCCGGACGGCTACGCCTCCCGGGCGTTCGCTGTTTTTGCGCTGCCTGTGATCTTTCTTGCCATCAACCTCTTCACTCACGCCTGTGTGCAGCTCGATCCGAATGCGCAGAAGGCCTCCCGCGTTATCCTGGCCATCGCCCATTGGACCAGTCCGGTCATGGCACTGCTCTGCATGGGGATCGCCTACGCCTGGGCGCTGGGGACTGAGCTGGCCGTTGAGCGCATCGTGCCGGCCGGGGTCGGCGTGCTGATCGCCTTCATCGGCAACTATCTGCCCAAGTGCCGCCCCAACCGCACCATTGGCATCCGTGTCCCGTGGACGCTCGCCAGCGACGAAAACTGGATGCGGACTCACCGCTTCGGCGGCTGGCTGTACTTGGCGACCGGCATTCTCGTCGCGGTCGGCGGGCTCTGCGGCTTTGTGGCGATCCTCTTCGTCGCCCTGCCGCTCTTCTTCGTGCCGGTCGTGTATTCCTACGTTCTGCATCGGCAGGGCATTTAGGGGGGCGCGCATGAAAAACTGGAAGAAATACCTTGTTTTCGCCCTTGCTATGGTGCCCCTCGCCGCCGTCGGCGGGTGGTTTGTCTCGCTCTATCAGCTCGACCTCTACGGTCCCGAAATGGAGGCGGAGGTTCTCGCACAGCTGGGCAGCAAGGCGGTATTTGCCGCAGTGTGTGCCGTACAGGCGGCGGCCTATGCCGCGGTCTGCGCCTTCCTCGGCGGGCTCATGGCCGAGAAGCTCAGCCTCTGGCGGCCGCTCCGCTTCGAGCGCCGGCCGCTGATGATTACGCTGGCTTTGTCGCTGGTCTGCGGCGTCCTGTTCAGCCTCGATTATTGGACCTTCGGCGCCGCGATGCCGGCGCTTCAGGCCGGCACCGCCGCCGGCCTGACCGTGAGCGGCATCATCTCTGCCGTCCTTTACGGCGGCATCGTCGAGGAGCTTCTGCTGCGCCTCTTCTTCATGAGCGGCGCTGCGCTCATCCTCGGCAAGCTGACCCGGCGGGAGGGGCAGGGCGTTCTGATCGCCGCCAATCTGATCGCCGCGCTGCTCTTCGCCGCTGGTCACTTGCCGGCGACAGCCGTCGCGTTCGGCGCACTGACCCCGCTGCTGATCGTCCGGTGCTTCCTGCTCAACGGCGGCTTCGGGCTGCTGTTCGGCGAGCTGTACCGCCGCTGCGGCATCGCCTACGCGATGCTCAGTCACATGCTGCTGCACCTCGTCAGCCGGGTGATCTGGGTGGTCTTTACTTGATTGCATCTGATTTGATCGGTTTCGATTCCTGCAGGAATCGAAACCGATTTCTTTTGTTTTTCTACCGAAAATATTACGGATATATTGTGAATTCCTGTTGATTTCCTTGACAAAGATATGCTGAATATGGTATAATGAGCACAACACCCCAAAAGGAGGCACGTTTATGCTTACTCGCCGATCTGCCATCCTGCCTGCTCTGCTGCTCAGCATGCTTCTCCTCAGCGGCTGCGGCGGCGCGTCGGATATGCCCGCTGTCACGACCGCCTCGCCCGAGACTACCGCCGCACCCGTCGAGCCGGCGACCATCAAGCTGGCCGCCAACGGCAAGGCCAACTTCGCGATCGTCCGCCCCGATTCGGCCACCGACGAGGAGGTCGCGACAGCGACCAACATCATCACCATCACCGAGGGTGCGGTCGGTGCGACGCCCGAGATCGGCACCGACTGGGCTATCCCCAAGGGCAAGCATGTCGCCGCCGACTTCGAGATCCTCGTCGGTCACACTGCCGCGGAGGAATCGCAGGCCGTCTACCGCGAGCTGCCCTACGGCAGCTATACCGTCCGTGTGGTCGGCGACAAGCTGGTCGTCGCCGCCTGGAGCGACGACGGCTACCTAAAGGCCCGCAATCTCGTCTACCGCCTCATCAACAATTCCAGCGCTGACGGCGTCTGCGCCATTCCCGCCGACTACAGCGAGACCAAGACGCTGAGCAAGACGCTCGACAGCGTCCCCGCCTTTGACGGCCTGGTCAGCCAGCTGGTCGACCTCGGCGACGAGTCGAACATGCTCTACATTCAGAATGCCGCGCCCGAGCAGTTTGAGGCCTACTGCGCGCAGCTGACGGCGGCCGGCTACACCCTGTACGCCGAGCATGAGGCAGCCGACAACGGCTTCGCCACCTTCCGCGGCGACCATACACTGCACGTCTACTACACCAAATATGCCAAGGAAATGCGCATCATCGTCGATCCCGCCGACGCCGCGCTGCCCACCCGCGCCGATGCGGTCGGCGAGTTCAAGGAGATTACCACCCAGCAGGTGGTCATGATCGGCCTCAATTACACCGGCACTGATCAGGCGTCGAACGGCCTCTGCATGGCCTTCGTCCTGCCGAACGGCAAGTTCATCCTGGTCGACGGCGGCTTCACCGTCAGCGAGACCGACTATCTCTACAATCGCCTCAAAGCGCTGGCCCCCGACCCGAGCAACATCGTCATCGCCGGCTGGTTCCTGACCCACGCCCACAGCGACCACACGCCCGCCTTCAACGATTTTGTGACCCGCCACCATGATGACGTTACCATCGAGCAGGTGATCCTCAACTTCGCGACCGAGGATCAGTATGATCTGAAGGAAACCGGCACCACCGAGACCAAGGTGCGTGACATTCTGGCCATCCTCGACAACACGCAGATTATCAAGGCGCACACCGGACAGGTCTTCCACTACCCCGGCGCGTCGGTGGAGATGCTTTTCACCTTCGACGACTATCGCCCCAAGGCGCTGCCCTACGTCAACGCCACCTCGCTGGTCTTCCGCGTCAGCCTGGGCGGGCAGACGACCATGGTGCTGGGCGATGCGTCGGAGCACATCACGCCGATGATCTGCAAAATGTACGGTGCGTATCTGAAGAGCGACATCGTCCAGGTCTCGCACCATGGTTACGACGGCGGCACCACCGAGCTTTACAATCGCATCGGTGCCCACACCGCCCTCTGGCCGTCGGGACAGACCGTCTACGAGAAGCAGAACTACCGCGAGTGCAACCAGACGCTGATCCGCATCTCCCGCGATCTCTACATCGCGCGCAATGATGTCATCGGGCTGAGCCTGCCCTATACGCCGGTGGGAAACAATATCGGTTATGTTGAGCAGAAGTAAGAAAAAGTGCCGGGAGACCGGCACTTTTTCTATAGCTTGATGGTGACCTCCTCACCCTTATGCGCTTTTACCTCGACTAAGACCCAGTCGGGGTATTTTTTCCTGCATCGCTTGATCGCGCGGAAGAGCCGGCCCAGCTGTGCGCCGGTCAGCGTGATGCTGACGCCGGCGTTTTCCATCGCGGCCGATCGAGCTTTGTCTGCCATAAGCTGTGCCGTCAGGCGGTTGAGGACGACGGCGGTGGGGAGGATGAGGTTGATGCGCCGGCCATTGGCATTGACGTGGATGCGCATGTCACTCCACCACAATTTCGACGATATCGCCGTTGGCCGATTGGACCTCGACCAGTCTGCCGATGACGCCGCGCTCGACCATCTCGAACAGCTTGGTATGCTTGGCATGGAGCGCATTCTTTACCTTACGGCTGGTGTCTTTTGCAAACCACTCGTTAAAATAGTTCTTTAGGGGCACAAAGTCACTCAGACCTTTTTCGGAATCTTCTCCCTCGCTGACGGCAATGAAACGGGTTTTGTTTTTCGGAAATATGAACTCCAGAAAAAATCCCATCATGATGTGTTCCCGTCCGAATCGGCTCAGGTCTTCTTGTGTCAAGTAGGAACTAAAAAAATATAAGGATTTTTTGCAAAGAGTCCACAGTTTGTTCAAGAACTGCGGACTCTTTACTCATCCTTATGGAACGACCTTGCTGTTTTCTGCCTCATCGAAGATGTCACCAAACTTCCAGACTATTTCGATGTTGTCCTGATCATGGATATACATTGCCGAGATAAAAGCGTGAGCCAGCTCGTATGTCAGAGCTTCGTTCTTTCGGTACTCCTTACAGACCGCATCCAGACGCTCATCGGAACAAGACTGTTCGGAGTCAAGCTCCTGCATTCTTTCGTGACCGCGCCGGATCGCTTCTTCGTTGTCCGCGATTTTAGCATCGGTAACTGTTTTCTGCCGGAGATATTCGTCTCTGGTTATGCTGCCGGATGTGTACTTCTCATAGAGCCTGAGCTTCACTCCCTTTAGCTGTTCGGACTGCATTTGCAGAGCGCGGATGTTATCTGCGCATTCCTTGATAGCAGTCTTTCGTAGATTGCCAACCTCACGGTTTTGAACTGCTTGCTTTTCAGCCAGCATGAGGAACTGTCCAATCGCGTTATAAGCTGCTGCCTCAAGTGTGATCTCGCTGTATCTCTCACCAACCGGACACTCTGTATCACGGTCATGAGTAGAGTGATGACATTGATAGAAAACACTGCCATTCCTGAGCTTGCGTCTGGTCATTGCCCGTTTGCAGTTTCCGCAGCAGACAAGTCCCTTGAGAGGATATAGTTTCTGCTTTCGTTCGGGCTTCTTTTCGCCGCCTCGGATGACCGCCTGAGCCAGCTTAAACTCTTCCTTGCTGATAATAGCTTCGTGCATACCCTCAACGATGATCCAATCCTCCTGATCCTGAGCAATGGATTTTCGAGAGCCTACGCCACCTGACTTGCGCTTATGCCCAACAGTCGCGCCGGTATAAACATAGCTGGTGATTATCTTGTAAACCATAGATGCCGTCCAGCTTATCTTTTCGCTCATCCGGCTGAACTTATTCTTGTCAGGATGGTTACTTCTGAAATACTGTCCCGGCGTCGGGATGTTATCCTCATTCAAACCAAGTGCGATCTCAGAAGTATTGCTGCCGAGCAGTGCTTCATCAAAAACTCTGCGGACTATCTCAGCAGCCACCGGGTCCAGCTTGAGCTTGTTTCGGATTGTCGGATGAAGAATGTAGCCATAGGGCGCATAGCCTCCGACATATTTGCCTTGCTTCATCATCTGGATTTTGGCAGTGGTGGTTTTGACAGAGAGGTCTTTGCTGTATGCCGCATAGATAATACTGCGCATAACAACCTCAAGTCCACCGGTTGTCCCTTTGTAGTCATCGCTGTCATACCCGTCATTGATGGATATGAAGCGGACACCCATGAATGGGAAGGTACATTCGAGATAGTTTCCCGTTTCAATGTAATCACGAGAAAAACGGGAGAAGTCCTTGACGCAGATCAGGTTGATCTCACCGCGCTTGACCTTTTCCATCATCTCCGTGAACTGAGGACGATGAAAGTTTGTCCCGGTATAACCGTCATCCGCGAACTCAAGCCTCGGATATTTTGATAAAATCGGATGGTTGTCGAGATAGCGGTTGATAAGCATACGCTGATTGCCGATGCTGTCACTTTCCGCTTTGTTTCCGTAGCCGGTATCTTCATCAGCCATAGAGAGGCGAATATAGATGCCGATTGTATAGTCTTTGCTCATTACATCGCCTCCTGAACTTCTTTGATACTCTGTACGGTCAGAGCGTAGATGTCACCGTATTTCATGACCAGCTCTACCGCGCCGCC